>JAGWRJ010000573.1 GCA_028869725.1 Alphaproteobacteria bacterium
GGGACCGCATCATGCACGCCACGTATGCCTATGCCGAGCCGGGCGTGATCTTCATCGATCGTATCAATGAGATGAACAATCTCAGTTACTGTGAGAGCATTCACGCCACCAATCCCTGCCTGACGGCGGATAGTTGGGTTCACACAGCCGCAGGACCACGTCAGATCAGAGAGCTTGTCGGCGTCCCGTTTTCGGCGATTGCCAACGGAACCGAGTGGCCATGTGACGGGCGCGGTTTCTTTTCTCGTGGCACAAAGCCCGTCTTCTGCCTGTCGACGCGGGAAGGCTACCAGCTACGACTGACGGCGGATCATCCCGTGCGCAAGGTCACCGAGCGCACGCCATGGTCGGTTGTCTGGCAGTGGCAGCCGGCCGGCGCGCTCACGGCGGGTGATGAGGTTCTTCTGCACGATCATCGACCAGGTCCTGGCTGGGGTACGTCCAGTACATATGAGGACGCCGAGGGCTACCTGCTCGGTCTTGTGCTCGGTGATGAGACGTGCAGTGTGGATGAGGCAGGCCTTTCAGTCTGCGCAGAGCGCGAGGTGATGCCAGCAGGTACGCCAGGACGGAACACACCTTTCATCCTGACAGCCGCGGAAAAAGCCGCGTGCAGCCTTGCCGCTTGTGCACCGTGCCAGGGCGCAGCTTTCGATCATCGCACTGCGCGCTGGCGCCTCGCCTTCAGCGGCCTTCCGCGGCTTCTTCACGACCATGGCCTCAGCCTGACAGATCGCGCGGTCACGGCCGCAATGGAGCGGCGTTCACAGAGCTTTTACATCGGCTTTATGCGCGGACTGTTCGACACCGCAGGAATTTTGGCGATGGCGCCGCAGGGGCTGCGTCTTACGCTGCGCCTCGGCGATGCCCAGCAGTTGAGTGCCGTGCAACGCATGCTGTTGCGCCTTGGAATTGTGGCTCCTTCATCGCCGCAGTCCGATGCTGGCGGACAGGAGCAGCTCGGCGCCCGCCAAGAGCTTGCAATTACGGGGAGCAATCTTGCGGTATTTGCAACGAAAGTCCGGTTTTCCGACACCGGCAAAGCCTTACGGCTCAAGGCGGCGCAAGGCCAACGTTCGACCACAGTCTTATCTGAACCCTTTGTCGCCACCATTGCACGGCTCGATGCGCTGGGTGAGGAGGCGGTGTTTGATGCTGCAATTCCAGGTCTCAACGCCTTCGATGCCAATGGCTTTTGGGTACACAATTGTGGCGAGCAACCATTGCCGGCCTATGGTGCGTGCCTTTTGGGATCGATCAATCTCGCCCAGCTGGTCCGAAATCCCTTTACCGATGAGGCGCACCTAGACCTCGACGAGCTGGCGGTACTGACGCGCACGGCGGTGCGCTTTCTGGACAACGTGATCGAGATCTCGCGGTTTGCCTTGCCCGCGCAGCGCGCCGAAGCCGTCGCCAAACGCCGTATCGGTCTTGGCATAACCGGTCTTGCCGACGCGCTGATTTTTTGTCGTCTCAAGTATGGTGAGGCGCAAAGCCTCGCCTACATAGATCGCTGGCTCACGGTACTGCGGCATGCAGCCTATGACGCTTCGGCGGATCTTGCTGCGGAAAAAGGACCGTTTCCGCTCTTTGACCGCGAGGCCATGCTCGCCCGTCCCAATATCGCGTCACTGCCCGCGTCCATTCGCGACAAGATCATGCGTCATGGGCTGCGTAACGGCCTGCTGACATCAATTGCGCCCACCGGAACGATTTCACTGTTCGCCGGCAATGTTTCGAGCGGCATCGAGCCTGTTTTTGCCTACTCGTATACCCGCAAGGTTTTGCTTGCTGACGGCACGCGCAGTGAAGAGATCGTGAACGATTATGCCTTTCGCCTTTTTCGCGCGCGTTTCGGAGAGGAAGCGGTTCTTCCCGACTATTTTGTCAACGCGCAGAACCTGTCGCCTGAAGCGCATTTGCAGGTGCAGGCTGTTGCCCAGAAGCATATCGATTCGTCCATATCGAAAACCATCAATGTTCCCGAAAACATTGATTTTGCGTCGTTCAAGGATGTCTATCTGCGTGCCTATGCACTGGGATGCAAGGGGTGCACGACCTACCGGCCCAATGCGGTGACCGGCTCGGTTCTGAGCGTTTCGCCGGCGCAAACCAGCTCCACGCCGGCGCGGGACATCACACCTGCCGTGCTGCCTGCGTCGGAGGAGGAACAGAGTGCGGTGGTCTATATGACACGGCCGCTGGACCGGCCGGAGCTGCTGGCCGGTCAGACCTACAAGATCCGCTGGCAAGATTCGGATCATGCCTTCTACATCACGATCAACGACATCATTCAGGACGGTCGGCGCCGACCATTCGAGATTTTCATCAACTCGAAGAACATGGAGGCCTATGCGTGGACCCTGGCGCTGACCCGCATGATCTCGGCGGTATTTCGTCGTGGCGGTGACGTCAGCTTCGTTGTGGACGAGCTTAAGGCTGTGTTTGATCCGCGTGGCGGGCAATGGAGCCAGGGGCGCTATGTGCCTTCACTTCTGGCCGCGATTGGTGACGTAATTGAGCGGCATCTGGTGGACATCGGCTTCATGGCGCCGCGCCTTCATCCGGAGGATGCCGTCGATGCCAAGGCAGTGGCAATTGCTGCCGAAGGTGCACCGGCGCGGTATTGCCCGCGGTGTTCAAGTCCAGGCTTTATCAGGCTGGAAGGCTGCGACACCTGTATGGCCTGTGGCTATTCGCGCTGCGGCTAGGCCATCTGCCGGTGTTGGCACATGCTAAAGGCCGTCCTATGGTCTGGCGCAGGTCACCGGTGCAGCCTTGCCGGACCCGAGGCGCGAGCCTCTGCTGACGGAAGTTCGGTGACAGGCGATGCGTTCGTCCATCCAGTGTCCACAAACCGGCTGAATTGAGCCATGCGCTATTCCCACCGCTTTTTCCTCTATGCTCCCGTTTGCGCCGTCCTGCTGCTCGCTGCGGCGGCCTCGGCCTACTGGTTTTCGGCCTATCACCGCTTCACCACTAAGCTGGCCCGGCTCAACGGACATGATGTCGTTCCCGGCATTCGCCTGAGCTACACCAAGGCAGAAACCGGCGGCTTTCCCTTTCGCCTGGACGCGGTGCTGAGCGATGTGCGCCTACAGATCCAGACCGACCATGGGCCCCTGAGCTGGAGAAGCCAGCACTTTGCGCTCCACAGTCTCGATTATGGCGACATGCATATCCTGCTCGAAGCTGCCGGCCGCCAGAGTCTCAGCTGGTATGGAAAGACCGGGACACGGCATGCTGTCGCGTTCACGCCGGGACTGCTGCGGGCAAGCGTTCTGGGGGACCGCAGCACCGTTCGGCGCGTCGATGTCGAGCTTTACGATGCGAGCACACCTCTGTTGCGCGTCGTTCACGCGGAATTTCACCTGCGCAAGGATCCCACGAGAAACGGGCTCGATGTGGTGGCCATGGCGGACCGCCTCGAGCTTGGCGCAAAGGATGCGTCCACGCCTGCAGATCAGATCGCACAACTCCGCGTTGCCGGTCTGATCACGCCGGCCACGAGCTGGCACGGATTGCTGTCGGGCAAGGCCAGCTGGCAACAGGCGGCGACCCTGTTTCGGGCTGCGGACGGCCGTTTTGAGATCGATCACCTCAAGCTGGCCTGGCATACGGTCGATGCCAGAGGAGCCGGCGTACTCAGCCTCGATGCCGCCGCGCGGCCGCAGGGCGTCCTGAAATTCTCAGTCCAGGGGCAGCCGGGCGCTGTCGGGGGCAAGGCCGCGGGGCTCCTCGCAGCATTGCACGCCGCAGGCCCTGCGGCGGCCCACCATGCCGTCAACATCGCCTTCAAGAATGGTGTGTCCTATGTGAATGCAAGCCCGGTGGGGCTGATCGCACCTTTGTTCTGAAGGAATTTTCACACTAACGCGAATTCATGGATCGGCCATCGCGGCTCGGGGTAGGTTCGAGCCAGAAACGGTCCTTCGGGAGATCAACATGGATTACCAAGCCGCAGAAAATCAGGTGGTGCAACTGCATCAGCAGGCCGATCAGGTCGTGACCGCCGTCGGCAACCTGGCCGGCAAGCTGCAGACTGCGATCGCCGACCCGCAGCTTGCGCGCGAACTCACGCTGGACCTGAAGGAAGCTGCGTTTGCCATCCAGAAGCAGAACCAGCAGACCCAGATGCTCCTCGAGCAAATGGCCCAATATATCCACACCCTTGAAAGCCAGCTCTCGGCCCAGCCTCAGGCCTCGTTTCAACCACGCGGCTGGGCGCAGCAGTCCTACGCTACTTCGGGCGGGGGGTTCATGGGCAACCTCGTGTCCGGACTTGGCCTCGGTGCGGGCTTCGGTCTGGCCAACGACATTATCGGCGGCATCTTCAACGCCTTTTGAAGCCGACTAGATCACCGCATTGTAGAGCAGGGAGGCGCCGGGCGCCTGTGCGCGCGTCGCCCCCTTGTTCGGCGCCGCGGAGCCGGCAGCGGTATAGGGTCTGGCGCGGGCGCGCCGGCGGTCCACTTCGTCCGCCACCGCCTTGATCAGACCTTCGCTGGCATTCTTGACGCACAGCACCATGCGCCGATGCTGGTTCAGCACCTCACGGAACCGGGCGGTCGACGCCTCAAGGCGCTGACGGAGCGCCTCCGGAGCCGCCTGCAAAGCTGTGCGTGGCAGTGCCTGCGCTTCACGTCCATAGGCAGCAATCAGTTCCTGATTCTGAGGTGTAAGCGAAGCCATGGCCTGCGGGCGGCAGGCGCGCAGCGCGTCGATGTCCGCCTCGAAGATGGTGATCAATTTCTCTGCCAGACTTGCAACAGTCTCGAGCCGCGGATCAGTCATGATTTAAGCTCCTGATGAATGAGCAGCGCGCGGGTAACCGCGTTGGCAAGGCCGAAGCCGCCACGCTGTGCAACGGCCTTGCCGTACTGATCGATCATCAGCGAGCGAAACATGGCTTCGCCCTCGCCGCCGCCGAAGGGGCCTCCCGTAGAGATCCCGTCAAACATCGGGCTTAGCATCTGACTGATGAACTGCCCTTCAAAGGTGACTGCTGCCTTGTGCGCGGCCCGGTAATTGGCTGACTTCGCCGGCGCAGCCACGCTCGCAGACGTGGCCAGGGACATAGCTGCAGAAATGCTCGTATCCATCAGCCGATCACCTTGATTTGAGCTTGCAGTGCGCCGGCGGCCTTTATGGCCTGCAGGATCGAGATGATGTCACGCGGTCCAACGCCCAGCGCATTCAGCCCGTCGACCAGCTTCTGCAATGACACACCCTGATTGAGCACCATCATCTTGTTACCCTTGCCCGTGCTGATCTGCAGCTGGGTGCGGGGCACGACCGTGGTGGTACCGGTCTTCGAGAAGGGTGCCGGCTGGCTCACCTGTGGGGTCTCGGTGACGCGAATGGTCAGATTGCCCTGAGCGATGGCCACCGTGGAGATGCGCACGTCCGAGCCCATGACGATGACGCCGGTCTTCTCGTCAATCACGACCTTGGCCGACTGATCGGGTGTCACCCGCAGCTGATCGATGTCGTCCAGCATGCCGACGACACCGTTGGGATAGCTCGCCGGGATCGTCAGTTTCACGTTGGCCGGGTCGGTAGCGATGGCCACGTCCTGGCCAATGAAACGGTCAATCGCCTGGGCAATGCGCACGGCGGTGGTGAGGTCGGGATTGTGCAGCGAAAGTTTCAGACTGTGTTCGTCATCCAGCTTGAAGTTCGTCTGACGCTCGACGATGGCGCCGTTGGGAATGCGCCCGGCAGTAGGCACGTTCTGGGTTACGCTTGCAGCCTTGCCGCGGGCCGAAAAGCCGCTGACGGTAACCGGACCCTGGGCTACGGCGTAGATATTGCCATCGGCTCCGTACAGAGGGGTTACAAGCAGGGTGCCGCCCTGCAGGGACTTGGCATCACCCATGGCGCCCACCGAAATATCGATGCGGGTGCCTTGCGAGGCGAAGGGTGGAAGGTTTGCCGTGACCATGACCGCTGCCACGTTCTTGGTCTGCATGATCTCGCCGCGGGTATTGACGCCAAGCCGTTCCAGCATGGTCTGCAGTGACTGCTGGGTGAACGGCGCGTTGCGCAGCATGTCGCCGGTGCCGTTGAGACCGACCACGAGCCCGTAACCGATCAGCATGTTGTCGCGTACGCCTTCGACGCTGACGAGATCCTTGATCCGTGAATAGGCGAAGGCTTCGACAGGCAGCAACGTCAGCAGTGCCGCGAGGACGGCAGCCAGAGAGCGACGGAAGAGGTGGGAAGGGATCGGTGACAAGGGCATGCGCGCATTCTGCTGATCAAGCTCCGCGCTCGTCTTGCCAGAAACGTGCCGCGCTGGGCCGAACCAGAACCCTATGGAATATCTTGCTTTTTCCCGTCGCCTGCGCCGCCCTGCGGGATGGGCCGGCAAAATCTTCCGGGCAGGCCTTGCCGCCTTGGCTGGCAGGGCGCGAGGACTGGAGACAGGCGAAGGGCGCGGCAACGCTCAGACCCGGGCTCGACGCGACCGCCGTCCGGCTGTGCCACCGGTGCGGGTTTCTTTGCGCTGCGTTGAAGCGACGCTGCGTCTTGTGCTTGCGCAGCCCGCGTTAAGACCTCTTAAAGAGGTTGGCGGCGTGGACAGGCGCAAGGCCTTGCACCTATTTTGCCCGCCGGCTCAAGGGAAGGACGGTTCATTGCAACAGGATCAGGATGCCCAGCTCGTGCTGCTGCGCCACGGCGAAAGTGAGTGGAATAAGCTCAATCTGTTTACCGGCTGGCGCGATGTGAACCTGACGACCCAGGGTGAGAGCGAGGCCCGCAAGGCTGGCGTGCTGCTGCGTGAAGCCGGGCTCAGGTTTGATGTTGCGTTCACCTCGCTGCAGACGCGGGCGATCCGCACCCTATGGCTTGCCCTTGAACAGCTCGATCAAATGTGGATTCCCGAGTTCAAGCATTGGCGTCTCAACGAGCGCCATTATGGAGCCTTAACCGGCCAGGACAAAAAGCGCGCGGTGGAACAGTTTGGTGCGGAGCAGGTGCAGCTGTGGCGGCGCTCGTTTGATGTGCCTCCGCCGCCGGTGGCGCCGGATTCGCCCGACTATCCGGCTCATGATCCCCGCTATGCCCATATCAGCGCCGCGGAAATGCCGCGGGGCGAGTGCCTGAAGGATGTACTTGCGCGGGTCCTGCCCTATTGGGATGACGTCATCGTGCCCGAGCTCGTGGCTGGCAAACGGGTACTGATCGCCGCCCACGGCAATTCATTGCGGGCCCTGCTGAAGCATCTGGAAGGTGTCAGCGATGAGGCCATCGCCGACGTCAATATTCCGACTGGGGCACCGAAACTCTATCATCTGGACGCGAATCTGCGCTGCGTGGACACGCGCTATCTGGGAGATGAGCAGGAGCTCGCGGCCAGAATCGCCGCCGTCAAGGCACAGACAGCAAAGGGCTGACAGAACTTGCCCCATATCGTGGGTCATGACGCGCAGGAGCCAGGGAGGCTTGGCCGGACCATGGGGCTGGCGCGTCGGATCGTCCTCAGCAGCGTGTGTGTCGCGGCGCTCCTTGTGCCGCAGCAGGCAGGCGCCGCTTCGGATCATGCGGCTCGCCACAATTCGCTCACGGACATTCCGGACATGTCCAAGGCGGTCCCGGTCAGCAGGTTCTCCACCCTGCCCTCCAGCGAGTCCCGCTATAAGGCCCTCAAGGGCCAGGTTGATAAGGTCCAGCCGAAGCTGGAGAAAGCGAGGACCGTCTCGGCGCAACTTGAGCAGCAGGCCGCAGGGCTCAAAGAGAGGCTGGTCGCGACAGCGGCAAAAGTACAGCAGCTCGAAGCAGAAAAAGCTGCGCTCGACCAGAGGATCGTGCAGCTCAGTGCCCGCAAGCAGCAGCTTACGGCGAGCTTTGCCAGCCAGCGCGTCGCGGTCACCAAGCTCCTTGCACTTCTGGAGCGGCTGCAGCATGACGCCCCGCCGGTGCTTGCGATCTCTGCACAGGACGCGCTGGCCTCGGCCCGCCAGAACATGCTGCTGGGAGCCTCGCTGCCCAGGGTCTATGGGGCAGCTGCGGCACTTGCGCGCCAGCTCGATGCCCTGCGCCGCACCCAGGCTGAGCTGATCCGGCGCCGCGCGCAGAGCGTCGTCACCACCGCTGCTCTGCGGCAGGCACGTGCCCACCTTGATCAACTTCTCGCGACAAAGCAGGCCGAGGCTGATACAGCAGCAAAACAGTATGCGACACTTGCCTCCAGATACGCCGTGATCGCCCGCCAGGCGGAGGATCTTGGCCAGTTGCTGACCAAGGTGGCGATGTTGCGGGCCGACGCGGGCCGGGATCCTGCCGGGGCAGCGGCAGGTCCGGGCCTTGCCTTTACGCCCCGGCCCGGCGCCCTTCAGCGGCCGGTGGTGGGTCGGATAGTTCCTGGCGGTATGGACGGTGTGGGCGGTGCGCGCGCCCCCGGCCTGACCTTTCTCAGTGCCGCGGGGGCGGAGGTGGTGGCCCCGGCCGATGCGCGGATTTTATTCGCTGGCGCCTACCATCGCACGGGTCAAGTGTTGATCTTGGAATTGGGCGACGGCTACGATCTGGTGCTGGCTGGTTTGGGTAAGGTGAGTGTGCGCGTCGGTGATGGCGTGCTGGCGGGAGAGCCTCTTGGCACCATGCCCAGCGGGCAGGAGCACGATCCGCTCTATGTCGAACTGCGCCACGGCATGCGCGCGATGAGTCCGTTGCCGTGGCTGGAATCTGGTTTTCGGAAGGCGAAAAAATCATGAAGCGTATTTTGTTCGGCGGTGCGTGCATGGCGGCAGGATTTGCCGCGGCACTGTGGCTGTTTCCCGCTGCAATGGGTGCCAGCAACGACAATACCTATCGCCAGCTTGATCTGTTTTCGGAAGCGTTTGAACGGGTGCGGGCCAACTACGTGACGCCCGTCTCGAACCGCAAGCTGATCGATTACGCGATCCAGGGCATGGTGTCGTCTCTTGACCCGCATTCTGGCTACATGGACGCCAAGGCGTTCTCCGACATGCAGATCCAGACCCGGGGCGAATTCGGAGGTCTGGGCATCGAAGTGACGATGCAGGACGGGCTGATCAAGGTCATCTCGCCGATTGATGGAACGCCCGCCGCCAAAGCCGGCATCAAGCCGGGCGACTTCATCGCTGCGGTCAATGGCGTTCCGGTCGAAGGCATGGACCTGAATGCAGCGATCAACAAGATGCGTGGCCCGGTGGGATCGAAAATCACCGTCACCATCCTGCGCAGAGGCATGAAAAAGCCGTTCGACGTGACCATGACCCGTGCGGTCGTCAAGGTCGACAGCGTCAGATGGCACCGTGAAGGCGATGTCGGTTACATCCGGCTGACCGCATTCAATGAGCGTACGGATTCGGGTCTGCGTCAGGCCGTCGCTGCACTCAAGAAGCAGATCGGCGAGTCTCACATTCAGGGCTACATTCTTGATCTGCGCAACAATCCGGGCGGACTGCTTGATCAGGCCATTCGCGTGTCAGACGACATGCTCAACTCGGGTGAGATCGTCTCGACGCGGGGACGTCATCCGCAGGATACCCAGCGCTATGATGCCCACCGTGGCGACATCATGGAGGGCAAGCCCATCATCGTGCTCATCAATGGCGGAACGGCGAGCGCGGCAGAAATCGTCTCCGGCGCGCTGCAGGACAACAAGCGCGCCACGATTTTGGGCATGACGTCGTTTGGCAAGGGGTCGGTGCAGACGATTATTCCCCTAGGCGATGGCGGCGGCGCGCTGCGGCTGACCACGGCGCGCTACTATACGCCGTCCGGCCATTCGATCCAGGTCACGGGCATTCAGCCGGATATCGCCGTGGCCGAATCCGATCAGGACCTGCCGGCGATCGAGCGTCCCCATGAGGTCGATCTGCCCGGTCATCTTGCCGAACAGAATCCCGAGAAGGAGGACGCGGTTCCAGTCATTCGCCCGGCGCCCGGCAAGACCTATAAGGACTTCCAGCTTGACTATGCGCTGGATCTTCTGCGCGGCCGCAAGACGGTGGCCTACGTCACCACCAAGCCGATGGTTCTGGACAAGCCGGCGCGGAAAGACTGAGGGGGCAGGGCGCGCGAAGGAGCCTGGCGACGCGACGACTGTCTTCGGCTTCTTTTCGTCCGCACCGACACCGAAGGCCGGCGGCGGTGTGGCGCGCCTGAACCCGAACTTAACCGGGCAGTAACCATGCCGACCTAGAACTGTCCCATGGCCGTTCACAGTGAAAATGAGGACGCAGCGTCACTGCGCCGTCCGGGCGGCCGCGGTTTCGTTCATCCTCTGGCCCTGGCCTGGTTTGCTACCATTGGCTGCTTGTTTGCCTTGGTGGTTGGCATCGCCGTGTTCGGCCATCCGCCGCCCAGGCTGGTTGCGCGCGTCGACCTGAAACTCGACCCGCGGGCTGTGGCGCCGGTGAAGGGACCAGCAGCTACGGCCCAGTTGCCCCCGGCCACGCTGCAACAGCCTGCTACGCCGACAGCGGCGCAAACCGCGCCTCAGGCGGCGGCGAGCCCACCTCCCTCGCCTGGCGCGCCGGTCTATGCTGGCAAGGCGCTCCTCGCCGATCCGGCGCTGATCGAGACCACACCGCAGGGGCCGCTGCCCAGGATTGCCGCTGACGGGCGCACACCTATGGGTGCCTATGCACCCTTGGTGAAGGCGGCTCGTGGCAAGAAAATCGCAATCGTGATCACCGGTCTTGGTCTTGATGCGCGTGCGACGAGAGCCGCGATTGACGACCTGCCCGCTGCAGTCACCCTTGCCTTTGCACCCTATGGTGCACGGCTCGACGACTGGGTCCGTGTGGCGCGAAGCCGGGGCCATGAGGTACTTCTTGAGGTGCCGATGGAACCCAGGGATTTTCCGGACAGCGATGCCGGTCCCCACTCCCTGCGCCCGAGCCTGAGTGCAGATGACAATCTTGCCCGCCTCAAATGGGCGCTGTCACGGGCGACGGGCTATGTGGGCGTCACCAATCTGATGGGTGGGCGGTTTCTGGCCGAGCCGCTAGCCAGTGAACCGGTGCTCAGCTTTCTGGCGAGCAGAGGCCTCATGTTTTTCGACACTTCGCCTGGCGCCCTGGCTGCGGGCGTGGCGCGACAGCTCAAGGCGCCCTATCTGAAAAGCAGCCTGCGTCTTGACCGCGTTGCCGCGCCAGCACAGATCGACCGGAGGCTGGCGGAACTGGAAAGTGTAGCCCGGAGCAAGGGGCAGGCGGTGGGAACCGGATTTGTCTATCCCGTCACCCTCGCGCACATTGCCAGCTGGGCCCGGGGGCTGCGCGGACAGGGCTTTGTTCTCGTGCCCGCATCGTCCATAGTTGAGGCGAAACGCTGAACAGACGGCGCTAATGTCCCGTCATACCACACGCTCTGGACACATGCTGCGGCACGAAGATCTTCCCTACCGACCCTGTGTCGGCATCATGCTCATCAACCGCGAAGGCCTGGTGTTCGTCGGCCGACGCATCGAGCAGACTGTGGAAGGCTGGCAGATGCCGCAAGGTGGCATTGACGACGGCGAGACCCCCGGCGAGGCCGCGTTGCGTGAGCTGAAGGAAGAAATCGGAACCGACAAGGCCGAATTGTTGCGTGAGTACCCTGGCTGGCTGTCTTATGACCTGCCGACGCACCTTCTTGGTGTGGCCCTTCATGGGCGCTTTCGCGGCCAGCGACAGAAGTGGCTGGCGCTGCGCTTTACGGGCGATGACACCGACATCAACGTCGCCACGGAGGTGCCGGAATTTGCCGAGTGGAAATGGCTGGCAATGGAGGCCCTGCCGCGCCTCATCGTGCCGTTCAAGCGCGATACCTACAATCAGGTGATCGCCGAGTTCCAGGATCTTGCTTTCGCCCGATCATGAGCGCGCACAAGCCGCCTGTCGTGATGATCCACGGTGCGTTTTGCGGCGGCTGGGTATTTGAGGGTTGGGCGAGGCGATTTCGCGATGCTGGATACCGGGTTTTCACGCCGGATCTGCCTTATCACGGCGCCCTAAATGGCGCCTTAGAGGGCGCACAGGTCAGCCTTCTCGATTATGCGGACGATCTGGCCGCCCTCATCGGCAGGCTCGAGGATCTGCCGGTTGTCATCGGCCACGCCATGGGCGGCCTTCTGGCACAGATGCTCGCCGCGCGCGGCAAGGCGTGCGCTGCGGTGTTGCTCGCCCCGGCTGCGCCCTGGGGTATCTGGCCCAGGCGCCTGTGCGAGTTTCGGCAGGCACTGGCACTTCTTCTAGCCGGAGCGTTCTGGCGCAAGAGGCTGCGACCTGAGAGCTGGCTTACCGCTTGCGGAGTGGACCGCCTCGAGCCTCATCTGCGCGCGGCGCTGTGTGGGCGCCTGGTTGATGAGTCCGGTCTTGCCCTGTTCGAGACTCTATACTGGCCATTTGATCGCTCGCGCGCGTCATGGGTTGAGGCGCGCCGTGTGGTTTGTCCGATCCTGTGCCTGTCAGGCGAAGAGGATCGCATCGCTCCGCCCGTTACGGTTCGGCGCATTGCCCGGCGCTATCAAGGCCGCGCGCAGTATCGCGTGCTCAAGCGAGCTTCCCACTGGCTGTTCCTGGAGCCAGGTTCCGAAAAGCTCGTTGCCCACACGCTGGTCTGGCTCGCGCGTCTTCAGGAGGGTAGGGCAGCGTCGCTGCGAGACGGGCACGCGCCCTAGGACAGGTCCGCCTGCGTCGGCAGCGACAGGACTTCCTTGACCTTCGCCGCCAGCTGCTTGAGGCCAAAAGGCTTGGGCAGAAAGTGCAGGTTGGAAGCGTTTTCTTCATTGCGACGGAATGCTTCTTCGGCATAGCCCGACATGAAGATGACGCGGATGTCGGGCTTGAGGCGCTTGACGGCGCGCACCAGTGTCGGTCCGTCCATGTTGGGCATCACCACGTCGGTGACCAGAAGGTCGATGGTGCCGGCACGTTTCTTGACGATATCCAGCGCCTCTTCGCCGCCTCCGGCCTCAAGGACTTCATAGCCACGCATGCGCAGGGCTCGGGCGGCAAAGCTGCGCACGGCTTCTTCGTCTTCGACGAGCAGAATGGTGTCGGCGCCGGTAACGTCCGCTGGCACCGTTGCAGCCTGGGCTGGCTGCGGGGCTTCTCCGGTAAAGCGTGGCAGGAAGATCTGAAAGCAGGTGCCTTTGCCAAGTTCGGAGCTGACCGAGATAAAGCCGCCGGTTTGCTTGACGATGCCATAAACGGTCGCCAATCCCAGACCAGTGCCCTGTCCGGTGGGTTTTGTGGTGAAGAATGGATCGAAGATCTTGCCCAGGTGTTCGGCGGAGATTCCGGTGCCGGTATCGGCGACGTCGATGCGCACATATTCGCCGACCGGCATCACACCGGTGCCCATCTCCACGGCCTTGGCGATCGTCTCGTTGCAGGTCCGGATGGTCACGGTCCCGCCCTTGGGCATTGCATCACGCGCATTGACAACGAGATTGATGATCGCATTGGAAATCTGGGTCTCGTCGGCATGAACGGACCAAAGATCGGTGCCGTGCTCGAGCTTGAGCTCGATGCCTTCACGCAACAGACGACGCAGCATGACCGCGACTTCGCCAAGGACATCGCGCAGCGACAAGAGTTTGGGCTGCAGGGTCTGTTTGCGCGAGAAGGCGAGAAGCTGGCTGACAAGCGCCGCAGCCCGCAGCGCGTTCTGATGGATTTCGTTGATCTCGTTGAAGGATGGGTCGCCGGCGCTGTGGCGCATCATCAGCAATTCGGAATTGCCGATGATGACCGTCAGGTGATTGTTGAAATCATGTGCCACGCCGCCGGCCAGCTGGCCTACCGCCTGCATCTTCTGACTTTGGGCGAAGCGCAGTTCGAGGGCCTTCTGCTCCGAGATGTCGATCAGATACAGCGTAACGTGGCTCTCGTCCTGGCGGCAGGCGAAGAGTTCGCCCATGCGTTCGTGATGGCCTGCAAGATGAACTTCGGTAGGCGCAGGGCGCGTGGCGCCGGCAAGCGCTGTCGCCAAAAGCGTATGTACTTTTGCCTGATCGGCCGGCTCGATGAGACTGTCGAGAGCGTGGCCATCCACGATGCTGCCAAAAAAGGCATGGAATGCAGCATTGCTCATGCGGATGACGCCATCGGCGCTTGCCAGCGCCATGCCGATGGGGGCGTCGGCAAACAGGCTGGCCGGTACACTCTGCGGCGCTTCTGCACTGGACGGGACGGGTGCGGGCCCGTCAGCAGGCGTCCCGGCAGGTATCGCAGCAAGGCTCGGGGTAAACCACCACGCCGTGCGCCCATCCTTCAGCGGACGAACGGCGGTCGCTACCCGCAAGCCGGGAGCAAGATCAAACCCTTCCTCGCCGGCTTCGCCTGCGAGGGCCTTGCGGCTCAGCCGATAGAGTACTGCTGCGGAGGCTTCTCCAGCGAGGGCCAGTTCGGGCGGGGCGGGTGCCTCGCCGGGCGCACAGCCCACCATGTTCCGATAGGCGGCGTTGCAGTCGCTCACGGCGCCGTCGGCGCCGGTGATGGCCCATGCCACATTGGCGCGGGCAGCGGCCTGGGCGATCTGGCGGCTGGTAGTGGCGGCAAAACGGTCCTCGGCCCAGAACCGGTAGAGAAAGAGGCCCGCTAGCACTCCGACCGCAGCAGCAAGGCCAAGCCCTGCCCAGCTTGCAGCATGGGGGGCGCCGACCCCAAGCGCCGCCGCCAGCAGGGCGATAAGTACGAGCACAAGGCCCGCATAGCGCCACGCCCCGGGAGGAAGCGGGAAACTGCCAAGAGCGCGATTCGTGATCATGAGCGCAAGCTTAGCCGGTTTGCGACGCGCGCGCTGCGGTTTCGTTCAGGGTCCAAGGCGTCGGTCGGCGATGGCCGCAAACGCCTGGCGCCGTTCGTCCTGCGGCCGCGCCGCAAGGTAAGGCGCACCGTCGCCGAAGATCATGGTCTGGCGCTCAGCGCGCTCGTAAGCCGGCCAGCCCGGATCGCCACTGCGGGCAAAAGAGGTCCACGCCCTGACCAGTGAGGCCGACAGCTGGTCGGCGTCGGCACCCTGCCCGAAGAAGGCACCGGGAAGGCGTTCGCGATAGGCTCCGAACAAAAACCCCAGTTCGACCGCGTGGCAGGCGCCCATGATCCCGCCGAGCAGGCGCGCCCGCCAGTCGCAGCGATAGGCAAAACTGCGTCCCTGATCTGCCTGGGCCTCGAGCAGGCGTCGGCAGGGTTCGGCAAACACCTTGTCGGTCATGAAGGCGTTGAACTGCTCGAAGGCGGAGCTGCCCTTATAGACGGCAAGCAGATCAGGAGCAGCGTCACGGGCAAAGCGCTCGACACGTGCCCCAAAGCGTTGCCGGCTCATCAGCCGCAGCTTTGGGTTGGCGGCGGTGAAAAGCTTCCACTCTTCACGATTGGTTCCGCTCAGAAGTGTGACGCCCCGGGCCGAGCCCGCACGGATCGCGGTGATCGGCGCATCCGGTAAAAGCGTGCCGTCGATGACCGGCTGAAAGGGTAGCGCTCCCAGCCGGTGAGGATTGTGTCCGTCGCGGGCCGTGGCCTGAACGGCGATCTGGGCGGCAACGATTGCCTGCGCAGGAACCTCAAGGGCGCGCGCCGCGGAGCTGCGCTCAAGTCCCAGAGCGGCAAGAAAGGCCCGCCCCGCCCGTTCGGCCCGCTCAGGATCATGGCCGATATGCGCGGCCCCCGATTGGGCAATCGCCTTGTGAAAGAGTCCTCGGGCCGCGGGCGCGCTCAGCAGCGCGCCAATGCTCATGGCGCCGGCGGACTCGCCGAACACGGTAACGTTGTCGGGATCGCCACCAAAATCCGCGATGTTGTGGCGAACCCAGTTCAGGGCGAGCAGCTGATCGGCGAGGCCTTCGCAGCCGGTTGCCGGCAGCACGCCGCCGCTTGCCCGCCTCAGATCCACAAATCCGAATGCACCAAGACGGTAATTGAGCGTCACCACCACGACGTCTTCCGCGGCAAGGAGGCTGCCGTCATAAAGCCTCTGGCTGCCTGCCCCGATGAGAAATGCGCCGCCATGGATCCAGACCATGACCGGCCGCCGTCCCACGAGCGACGGCGTCCAGATGTTCAGAAACAGGCAGTCCTCGGATTGCGCACCACGGCTGTGACCCAGAATGCGGTCGATCCGGCCTGGTGTCTGCGGACAGACGGCGCCAAAACGGGTGGCATCGCGAACGCCGCTCCAGGGTTCTGCGGGCTGCGGCAGACGCCAGCGTCGCGCACCAATCGGTGGGGTGGCGTAGGGGATACCGAAAAAGCGCTGGATGCCGTTACGTACGGTTCCGGCGAGCCGCCCCTGGGCACATTCATGGGGCACGGTGATGACTGCGTCCATAGTCCGTACGGCGATTGTGGTCCGGCCAGTGAGCCTGATCGCACGCTGTGGCTCAAGGATAAAGTTTTCGGTTCGTGGCTTGACGCCGCCCTGTCAAACCTCACCATGCCGTCCGTCGAATTTTCGGTGCTGGAGTTGCGTGTGATCACGGCTGTTCTGTTTGATTTTGGTGGCGTCTTTACCAGTTCGCCCTTTGAGGCCTTCGCCGCCTATGAGCGCGCGCGGGGGCTGCCGGAGAACTTTATTCGTGGCATCAATGCCACCAATCCGCACGACAACGCCTGGGCCCGTTTCGAGCGGGCGGAAATCAATCTTGATCAGTTTGATCACGCTTTTGCCGCCGAAGCACGTGCCCGCGGCCATGACGTGAGGGGCCGCGATGTGGTATCACTCCTTTCCGGCGAACTGCGCACGAACATGGTGAGCGCGCTACGTCGCATCAAGGAAGCCGGCTTCAAGACCGGCTGTATCACCAACAATGTGCCTGGGCTTGGCGCTGATGCGCCGGAAGACGGTGGCCTTTATCGTCGCGACGTCATGCAGCTGTTTGATGCGGTACTCGAAAGTTCAAAGCTGGGCCTGAGGAAACCCGATCCGCGCATCTATCTGAGAATGTGCGAGGTGCTTGAGGTTGAACCCGCACACTGCATCTATCTCGATGATCTTGGCATCAATCTCAAACCGGCGCGGGAGCTGGGTATGACCACCATCAAGGTCGACACGGCCGAGCCTGCGATCCGCAGCCTCAGCACGCTGCTCGGACTTGCGCTTGAGACGTAGCGCGAACGGGCAGACATGACGGAGCGCGTCTTGAGCGTGTGGGGGCACAGCTCAGGATGCGGCGAAATCCTTGCTGAGTGCCGCGCGCGTTGCGACAGACAGGACCGCCATGTGGCCATAGGCCGGATGGGCGATGCCAAGCAGCGCCGCTGTCGCCGGATCGGCAAATTTGCGCT
This sequence comes from Alphaproteobacteria bacterium, assembly GCA_028869725.1. Taxonomy (GTDB): domain Bacteria; phylum Pseudomonadota; class Alphaproteobacteria; order Micropepsales; family Micropepsaceae; genus Rhizomicrobium. The sequence goes on from JAGWRJ010000573.1 coordinate 17,250, forward strand.
GCTCGTCGGAGCTGAAGCGAAACCGCACCCAGTGTACCGAAGAGGTTTTTCCGTCTGCGCTGGTACGTTCGTCATATTCGGTGGGCGTGCCAGGAATGCGGTGAGTGCCCAGTTCGATGTAGCAGCTGGTTTCGATGCCGGCCAGACGCACAAGTTCGCGATTGCGCCGGACCGGATCGTCGATCTCGAGCATCAGTGTTGCGATCAATTCGTCGCCTTGCGGAATGAGTGGGTTATAGGCGTCGAGTTCGCCTTCGACCTGTTCGGGGCCGCCTTTTTCGATGTGGAGCATCTCCATGACCTGGGCCCACATCGTGTCGTAGCTTTCGAAGTGAAACGTGGCAAACGGGCCCACTGCAACACGCCGGTCGCGCTTGATTTCAACCATGTGCTTTCGGATGAGAGTGCGCTTCTGGGCGTATTCGCTCAGGGGCATCAGCGCATCGGGCAGGATGCGCCGCGGGTTCGCGCTCATGGCGTGTCTCCTTTCAGGCCGAGGGCGCGTGCAAAGATCTGCACCGGATGCTCGGCCTCCTTCGGCGCGAAGGATTTGCCTTCACGCGCAGCCAGTGTACGCGCCTCATTGACAATGTGCAGGGCGGCCAGCGGACAGTCCGAAGCGACATGGCCGCGTGCCTGGCTGACCACCGTACGGAAAACCGGTCGGCCAACCTTGACCGCGGTAGCGTGGGTCTGTCGCATGACGCCAAAGGTTCCGCCATGTCCAGAGCAGCGTTCGATGACGTCAACCGGGGTGTCGGGAATGAGCTTCAGCATCTCCGCGGCCTTGGGGCCCATGTTCTGTGCACGCGCATGGCAGGGCAGATGAACGCTGATGCCTTCAGGCAGTGGCTTCAGGCCATCGGGCAGGCCAAAGGTCCTGGCGACATCGACGACATATTCGTCGATGTCGAATGTATGTTCGCTGAGACGGCGCACATCGGCATTTTCTGGCAGGATCAGGGGCCATTCGAATTTGAGCATCAGCCCGCACGAGGCCGTCAGCGTGACGATGTCGTAGCCGGCATCAATCAGCTTGCAGAGCTCTTTGGCCACGCTTTCGGCCTGACGGGCAACGCGGTCGAGTTCAGCTTGCTCCAGAAAAGGCATGCCACAGCAGCCTGGATAGCAGGCCTTCGTTTCCACGCCCAGATGGTTGAGTACGGCACGTGCATCCATGCCCGTGTCCGGCCTGTTGTAGTTGACAAAGCAGGTCGCATAGAGCGCGGCTTTGCGTTTGCCGAAGGCGGGTGCAGCGGGATTGGCTGACACGGGCGTGCGCCTGTCTGCACCCAGAAAAGTACGGTGGTGGAACTTGGGCAGATTGGCGTCGCGATCAATGCCGGCTGTCGCGCTCAGGGCTTTGCGGGCAAGCCGGTTATCCTTGTCGCTTGCCCAGTTGACGAGCGGCGCAGCCAGGGTGCCGATACGACCGTTGCGATCCATTTCGGCAAGCTGACGGGTGGTGAAATCCGTCTTGCCTGCCTTCACCTCGGCGGCGCGGTAGCGCAGCATCAGGTGAGGAAAATCGAGATTGAATTCGTGCGGCGGCACGTAGGGGCACTTGGTCATGAAGCACATGTCACACAGGGTGCAGGCCTCAACGACTGACGGAAATGCATCGGAGGATACCGCGTCGAGCTCGCCGGTTTCTGAATTGTCGATCAGATCAAACAGGCGGGGAAAGGAGTCGCACAAATTGAAGCAGCGCCGGCAGCCGTGGCAGATGTCGAAGACGCGGCGCATCTCGGCGTCGATCTGGTCTGCATCGTAAAACGCCGGGTCACGCCAGGCGATCGGGTGACGGGTAGGCGCATCAAGGCTGCCTTCGCGAGACATGGTCCACCATTAGTGTTCTTCTTCGCCGGCCGCGGCAAAGACTTGGGGATAGTCCGGTCGAGATACCGGACCGGGCCGATTCGCGGCGCAGCAGCCGGAGCGCTGCGCCGCGCAGGTTTTACTTGCCCAGCGAATCAAGGGCCTTCTGGAAGCGACCGGCGTGGGACTTTTCAGCCTTGGCCAGGGTTTCGAACCAGTCGGCGATTTCATCAAAGCCTTCGTCGCGTGCCGTCTTGGCCATTCCCGGATACATATCGGTGTATTCGTGGGTTTCGCCCGCGATTGCAGCCTTCAGGTTCAGCGCGGTGTCGCCGATTGGCTGGCCGGTGGCTGGATCGCCCACGGCTTCGAGGAATTCGAGGTGACCATGTGCGTGACCGGTTTCGCCTTCCGCGGTGGAACGAAATACGGTCGAGACGTCATTGTAACCCTCGATATCCGCCTTTTGCGCGAAATAGAGGTAGCGACGGTTGGCCTGGCTTTCGCCAGCGAATGCATCGGCCAGATTTTTTGCAGTCTTGGAACCTTTGAGGGCAGCCATGGGAGTTCTCCTTTTGCAGCTGCGCAAGGCGAAAGCCTCGGTGTAGATGTGGCCTGCCTTGAGCGCGGCGAACTTGCCCCCTTCGCACCCGGCCTGTCAACAGTTTAGAATAATTCTAAGAAGATTTTTGTCGGTTGCGGCCCTCAGGCCTTGCGGATACGCACCACGACGTCGACGCGATCAATCATCATGCCTTTGGGGGCCAGAGGAAGGCCCGACACTGCGATCGTCTCGCCGGGAATATCGATCAGCGCGCCGCTGTCCTCGGCATAGAAATGCTGATGCGGATCGACATTTGTATCGAAATACGTCCGCGCTGCATCGACCGCGACCTGCCGCAGGATGCCGGCTGCGGTGAACTGATGCAGCGTGTTGTAAACGGTAGCAAGCGAGACGCCGATACCGGCCCGGGTGGCGTCGGCATGGAGCGATTCGGCGGTGAGATGGCGATGGCCGCGCGCAAACAGCAGTTCCGCCAATGCCAGCCGCTGCCGCGTCGGCCGCAGTCCGGCCGAACGCAGACGCTGATAGATGTCATCGGCGCAGGCTTTTGCTGCCTTTTCAGCCATGATTGCGGCTCCAAGCTCCTTCGCGTGCGAAGACGGTATGCACCTTGTTGCGTGACGCTACTTGCAAGGCTGACACTCGCCTTGCAAGTTTGCTAAGGTGCAGCCGGCCTGCCACTTGTTAGAATGCTTCTAACAAACAAAGCTGCGGCTGCCAAGTCCCTCCTATGGAAGGGGCTGGCGAGATGAGATGGCAAAATCGGGTGGACGAGCGACATGGCGCAGAGGGAACAGAGTTTCGACAGGGAAGGGTTGCTGGCCTGCGCCCGCGGGGAATTGTTCGGACCAGGCAATGCCCGTCTGCCCCTGCCGCCGATGCTGATGCTGGATCGCATTACCAAGATCACAGACTCCGGCGGTAGCCATGGCAAGGGTTCGGTCGAAGCCGAATTCGACATCAAGCCTGACCTGTGGTTCTTCAAATGCCACTTCCAGGATGACCCTGTGATGCCCGGCTGTCTGGGCCTCGACGCCCTGTGGCAGATGGCAGGATTTTTCCTCGGATGGATGGGCGGGCTGGGTCGCGGTCGGGCGCTTGGCGTCGGCCAGGTCAAGCTTTCGGGGATGGTGTTGCCCTCTCACCGGCTTGTCAGCTACTGCGTCGACTTCAAGCGCGTCATCATGCGCAAACTGGTGGTCGGTATTGCTGACGGCATCATGAAGGTGGATGGCGATACCATCTATGAGGTCCAGGATCTGCGCGTGGGTCTGTTCCGCGACGGCCAGCAGCCAGTCTCGGCGTGATGCCGAAGCCCTTTGTCGAACCTCGCGCTGCCTGCTAAAGGTCCGCCGCCATCCGAAGGGGCGTAGAGGAGGATAGTTTTTGCGATGAGGCGCGTCGCCATTACCGGCCTTGGCATTGTCTCCTCTATTGGCAACGATGCCGCCGAGGTCACGCAATCGCTGCGGGATGCCCGTTCGGGTATCGTGGCCTGCGAGGAATATGCCCGTCTGGGCTTTCGGTCCCAGGTTTACGGCAACATCAAGCTCGATCTCGACGCGATGGTCGACCGCCGGGCCCGCCGGTTTATGGGCGACGGGGCGGCCTATGCCTATCTGGCCATGAACCAGGCGATCGCGGACGCAGGCCTTACGCCGCACGAGATCAGCCATGAACGCACCGGCCTCATCGTCGGGTCCGGTGGACCGTCGACGCGGGCTATTGTCGCCGCCGCCGATGTGACGCGCGAGCCCGGCAAGGGGCCCAAACGTGTCGGCCCGTTCGCAGTTCCCAAGGCCATGTCGTCGACATGTTCAGCCAATCTGTCGACCTGGTTCAAAACCAAGGGCGTCAATTACTCGATCAGTTCAGCCTGCTCGACCTCGGCCAACTGCATCGGCAATGCCGCCGAGATGATCCAATGGGGCAAGCAGGACATCATGTTCGCCGGTGGGGCCGAAGAGCTCGACTGGACCCTGTCGGTACTGTTCGATGCCATGGGAGCGATGTCGGCCAAGCGCAATAATGCGCCCCATGCTGCAAGCCGGGCCTACGACATAGACCGCGACGGCTTCGTGATCTCAGGCGGTGGCGGCATTGTCGTGCTCGAAGAACTCGAACACGCCAAGGCCCGCGGAGCAAAAATCTACGCTGAACTCATCGGCTACGGCGCCACTGCCGATGGCGCCGACATGGTGGCTCCCTCCGGAGAAGGTGCGGTCCGCTGCATGAAGATGGCGCTGGCCCAGGCAGGCTCGAGGATCGACTACATCAATCCGCATGCCACCTCGACGCCAGTAGGCGATGTGCCCGAGATTCAGGCGATCCGCGAGGTGTTCGGTACGACGATGCCACCCATCAGCGCCACCAAATCGCTCACCGGACACAGTCAGGGTGCGGCCGGCGTGCATGAGGCGATCTACACGCTGCTGATGATGCAGCATGGGTTCATTTGCGAGAGTGCCAATATCGACGAACTCGACCCGGCCGTCGGCGATGCTAACATCGTACGCAAGCGCATCGATAACGTCGTGATCGAGACGGCAATGTCCAACAGTTTTGGGTTCGGCGGTACCAATGCCTCATTGGTATTCCGGCGCGTGTAATTCACGAAGCGTGTTTTATCGCCGGGTGGGGCGCGGTAACGGCCCGTTTCGGCGCACCGGTGAAGGGTAATCAGGATGGCCGACGAGCAGGGCATGATGGCAGGACGGCGTGGCCTCGTAATGGGCGTGGCCAACGATCATTCCATTGCCTGGGGCATCGCGCGGATGCTGGCCAGTGCCGGCGCACAGATTGCCTTCACCTATCAGGGTGAGGCGCAAGCCAAGCGGCTCAAGCCGCTTGCGGCGCAGGTCGGCTCAAGCCTCGTCATGCCGGCCGATGTGGAAGACGACACCCAGCTTGATGCAGTCTTCGCCACCCTCGATCGGAACTGGGGAAGCATCGACTTTCTTGTGCACGCCATCGCGTTTTCCGACCGGGAAGAGCTCAAGGGTCGCTATGTCGACACGAGCCGCGACAATTTCCGGCGCACGCTGGATATCTCCTGCTATTCCTTCACCGCTGTGGCGCAGCGCGCGGCACGCCTGATGTCGACCGACACCGGACATCGCGGTGGCGCGATGCTGACGCTGTCATATCTCGGCGCTCAGCGGGTCATGCCAAATTACAACGTCATGGGCGTTGCCAAAGCCGCGCTTGAGGCAAGCGTGCGTTATCTGGCGGCTGATCTGGGGCGCGACGGAATACGGGTCAACGCGATTTCGGCCGGACCCATGCGCACCCTGGCCGGCAGTGCCGTAGGTGATGCCCGCACCGTGTTCAAATGGACCCGGACACAGTCACCGCTCAAGAAGTCGATCGAACTGGACCACGTCGGCGGCGCTGCGCTCTATCTGCTGAGCCCGCTTGCTGCCGGGGTCACTGGCGAAATCCATTACGTGGATTCCGGCTTCAATGTGGTGGGCATGCCGGCCACCGCAGACCTCAAGGGCTGGCAGCCGAGCGGTGACAGCGCAAATGGTGACACTGCTGTGTGAACCTCAGCACAGCGCGTTGCGTCTAGCGGCGAGCTGACTGCGCGAAGCGTTCGAACAGATAGTGCGAATCCATCGGGCCCGGTGACGCTTCCGGATGATACTGCACAGAGAATATCGGCCGCCCCTCGACTTTAAGGCCACAATTGCTGCCGTCGAACAGCGAGACATGAGTTTCGACAAGGCCTTTGGGCAGGCTCTGTGAATCCACGGTAAAACCGTGGTTCATCGAAACGATCTCGACCTTGCCGGTTTCGAGATCCTTGACCGGATGGTTGGCGCCGTGATGTCCCTGTGCCATTTTTCGCGTCCTGGCACCGAGTGCCAGAGAAAGCAGCTGATGGCCAAGACAGATGCCGAACACGGGCATGTTGGACTCGATCAGACTGCGGATGGTGCCAAGTGCATAGATGCCGGTGGCATCCGGATCGCCGGGCCCGTTGGAGAGCAGAACGCCGTCGGGAGACTGACGCATCACATCGTCGTAACTTGCATCCGCCGGCAGCACGATGACCTCGGCGCCTTGGCCTGCCAGAAGTCGTAAAATGTTGCGCTTTACACCGTAGTCGATCACCACTGCCCGCCAGCTTGGCGACGTCTGCTCGCCATAACCATCGCCATGCACCCAGGGCGTCTGGCTCCAGCGATACATCTGCCGGCAACTCACCTCCTTGGCCAGATCAAGCCCGACCAAACCGGGAAACTCCTGTGCCATCCTGACGAGTGCGGGAATGTCGAAACGCCCATCCGGAGCGTGGGCGACGACCCCGTGCGGCATACCATTCTTGCGGATGCGGTTAGTCAGCGCCCGCGTATCCAGTCCTGAAATACCCGGAACCTGGTGCTGCTTCAGCCACGCATCCAGTGTGGCCAGGGCACGCCAGCTGGAGGTAGTTTCGGCTTCGGCTCGCACCACCATCGCCCGTACCACCGGGGTGGTGGTTTCCACATCCTCTGCGTTGGTGCCCACAATGCCGATATGGGGAAAGGTGAAGGCGACGATCTGGCCGGCATAGGAGGGATCGGAGATAATTTCCTGATACCCGGACATAGCAGTGTTGAAGCAGACCTCGCCCACCGCTGCTGTGGCTGCACCAAATCCCTGGCCCTCAAAGACGGTTCCATCGGCCAGTACGAGCACGGCGGTGGCGCGCGAAGATGGGCCCGCCGTCACAGCAGCGGGAGCAGGCATGATATCGGCCATCGGGGAAAGTCCTTCGCGATTTGCCGGAAAATAGGAATGCAGCGGTTTGGGGTCAAGCGCGGAAAAGGGACTTCATGCCGCTGCGTTGCCTTGCCCCGTGACAGGCCGCTAAAATTGCCGTCGGACACGTATCAAGGAGCATATGATGGGCCTGCGCGACAGCCTTAATGGGGCACTTAAGGAGGCGATGAAAGCCAAGGACGCGCGGCGCGTGGGGACCCTGCGTATGGTCCTGGCCGCGATCAAGGATCGCGACATTGCGGCGCGCACCGAAGCCAGCCGCGAACCGGTCAGTGACGAGGACCTCTTCGGCGTCCTTTCCAAAATGATCAAGCAGCGTGAGGAATCGGCTGTGACCTATGCGGCGGGCGGGCGGCCAGAGCTGGCCGAGCAGGAGCGCGCCGAAATCGACATCATCCGAGAGTTCCTTCCCCGCCAGATGGATGAGGCCGGTGTGCATGCGGCGATCGAAGCCGCGATTGCGGCAACTGGGGCCAGTTCAATGAAAGATATGGGCGCAGTGATGGCCCATCTGAAGGAGCGCCACGCGGGAACCATGGATTTTGCGAAGGCATCAGCCGCCGTCAAAGCCCGTCTCAGTGTCAGATAATCCAACGCAATACGAGATCCGCCCGGCGCGCCTGCCCGAAGATGCACCCGCCATCGCCGCGATCGACACACGCTTTACCAGCGATCAGTACTTTCGGGTGGAGCATATAGGCGACAGCTTCCGCCTCGAACTTGCGCCTCGGGCCCGCTTCGAAAAGGCGTTTTCCGTCTATGACCTCTACCATAGCCACCGCGAATGGGAGGACGCAGATGTGGCCGAGGCCCACGGATGTATCCGGGGCTTTGCCGCAGGTGGCTACCAGTTCTGGAACCGGCGCTATGTCCTCTGGCACATTTACGTGGCTCCCGAATGCCGGGGTAGCGGTATGGGCACGGCACTGTTGACGCGAGTGCTGGCACGGGCACAGGCCCGGCAGGCGGTCTCGGTCTGGCTTGAAACCTCCAATTTCAATGCGCCAGGCATCGCCTGGTACCGTCACCACGGCTTCGACTTTGCCGGTCTTGACCTCGCACTCTACGATGGGACCGGGCTCGGTGAGGAAGCTGGCGTCTATCTGATGCGCCGGCTTTTGCGCGCCTAGGGAACCGCATACCGGTGCCTTCAAGCTCTTCCACGCTGGTTCTTGAGGCATGACGTCAAGCCATGCAC
>JAGWRJ010000574.1 GCA_028869725.1 Alphaproteobacteria bacterium
CGGCCGCGTCTCACGACGGGGGCGGACGTCGGCGCGGATCATAGTCGCCGAACGCGACTAGTCAATCTGAGGACAAAGACGGCAGGGAGAAATGGACGCAGACAGACCGTCATCCACAACCTTCGCGACGTCCGTCCCGGGCGGGTCCTCCCATTGCTGGCGCGAAGCTACATCCGGGCGGGAACTTCGATGCCCAGCAGGTCGAGCACGTAGACCAGCACTGCGAGCGTCATCCGTGCCAGTTCAAGGCGCGCAACCCGCACCGCGCGATCCTCCTCAGCCAGAATGTGCCGGGCGGCATAGACGCGTGAAAAGCGCTGGGCCAGCTCAAAGACGTAGTCGCAGAGGATATTGGGGGCGCGCTTGTCTTGGGCGCCCGCCATCGCTTCCGATAACAGCAGCAGCTGCAGGATCAGAGCCCGCTCCTCGGCCGAGGCAAGGATGTGTTCGCTCCGCTCCGCAAGATCGGCCGCATCTGCCTTGCGCAGGATCGACTGGATACGCACCGCGGCATATTGCAGATAGGGTCCAGTCTTGCCTTCAAAGCGCATGAACCGGTTCAGATCAAACACATAATCGGTCGTGCGATGGTTGGAGAGATCGGCAAACTTGATCGCTGCGATCCCCACCTTGCGGGCGATCTCGGCGCGCTCGTCCTCGGCGTAGTCCGCGGCGAGTCCGGCCTCGGCAAGCCGCTTGAGGGCTTCGTCCCTGGCCATGGCGATGAGATCATGGAGCTTCATCACGCCGCCGGCACGGGTCTTGAACGGCTTTCCATCCGGACCGTTCATCGTCCCAAAACCTGCATGCTCGAGATGGGCCCGCTGGGCCAGCCCGGCCTTATGCGCCGCACGAAAGACCTGCTCGAAGTGCACGTGCTGCCGCTGGTCGACAATGTAGAGAATGAGATCAGGGTCATGACGCCTGACCCGGGCAAGGATGGTCGCAAGATCCGTGGTGCCATAGAGCACGGCACCGTCGGATTTGAGGAGCAAGAGAGGTGGTATCTCCTTCTTGTCTCCCGGCTCTGCGACCGGCATCACCAACGCCCCGTCGCTCGTCACCGCAAGTCCACGGCGCTTCAGATCCGCAATCATGTCGCCGATCAACGGATCGGCATCCGCTTCGCCCTTCCACTCGTCAAAGTGCACGCCCAGCGACGAGAACTCGCGGGTCAACCCTTGCTCCGAGACCCGCACAAAATGCTGCCACAGCGCACGATAGCCGGGCCGCCCCGCTTGCAATTCGGCCGTCGCCTGGCGTGCCGCCTCCAGCCGCGCGGGATCGGCCTTGCAGGCTGCCGCTGCTGCCGGATAGAGCGCCTCCAGATCATCCATGCTGACCGGTGACTGGTCGGGATATGGCCCCTCATAGCGCGCATCAAAATAGATCGGCGCCAGTCCCCGCAGTTCGATCTCCGAGATCAACTGGCCCATCTGCAGACCCCAGTCGCCCAGATGGACATCGCTGATCACGCGCCAGCCATTGGCCCGGAACAGCCGTTGCAGGCAGTCGCCGATGATCGAGGACCGCAAATGGCCTACGTGCATGGGCTTGGCGACATTGGGGCCACCAAAATCAAGAATAGCGAGCCGGCCGGCGCCGGTCTGCGGAGCCCCGAGATCTGCGCTCTGCGTCAGCGCGCGCAGGCGTGCGGCCAGGACCGCATCGCGCACATCGAGATTGATGAAGCCTGGCCCCGCGACGTCTACACGTGCGAGCAGCGGCTCATCCTTAAGACGCGCGGCGAGGCGCGCGGCCAGATCGCGCGGATTGGTGCGCAGCGCCTTGGCCGCGGCAAGGGCGCCGTTACACTGGAACTGCGCCAGATCCGGGCGATCGGCAATGCGTACCTGTCCGAGTTCCGCAGCCAGGCCCTCAGCGACAAATGCGGCGCTTACGCGCTCGGACAGGTCCTCTAAGAGACCCATCAGAGGCCGCCCTTGCGGTTGTACTCAAGCTCGCGCTTGCTCAGCTGCAGCCCGGCCAGCAGCTGATAGTCAAAGGCCATCTTGTCGAGTGCGACATGAATCACCGCCGACTGGACGTGATCGCTGAGGCTCACACTGGTCTGGCCAGGTGCGAAGTGAATCTGGACGTCGAAGATACGCTTGGCGGTGATATCGGAACCGCTGTGGATGGCCACAAAGTAGGGGACGGTATAGGTCGCAGCCAGGGCCGACGGGCTGCGCGTGGCCACAAAATGCAGGGTCAAGCTTGAATCAACGGTGCGCGTTTTGTTGTGCAGGCTGCAGTCGGTACTGACCCCGGTCAGTTCCACACGATAGAGCATATGCGCCGGATCCTCACTGGCGCCGGGGGCAAATTTGGTCAGGGACGAGGTTTCGACCAGGCCGGCAGCCGTCGGACAGGACGGGTTGACATTGCTCGCACAGCCAGAAAGGGCTGCGGAGGCGGCCAGGGCCGCGATAGCTGACTGCAGAACTTTGCGCAACATTTCTCTCACATTCGATCCGCTCGCGCGGGCGCATCTGGCCCCCTACGCGCGGAATGGCTTGCCTGCGGCATGGGACCATCCCACTTCCGCTTGACTTTTCAGGTGCCCGGGCCGACTCCATGGCCAGGCCCCGCGGGCGCGGGACTGTAACCAAGCGGATCAGCCATGGGAAGCGCAGACCATCCACGCGAGGGCATCGCGCCGTCGTCGGAAAAGCCGCATCTGACCCTGCTGCTTGCCGCCCCCCGGGGGTTCTGTGCGGGCGTCGAGCGGGCCATCCGGATCGTCGAGCTGGCGCTCGAAAAATATGGTGCCCCGGTTTATGTGCGCCACGAAATCGTCCACAACCGTTTTGTGGTCGAGCGCCTGGAAAAGCTCGGCGCAGTCTTCGTCGAAGAGCTGAGTGAAGTACCGGAGGGTGCGCGGGTCATATTTTCGGCCCATGGCGTGCCCAAATCGGTGCCGGCCGAAGCCCAGTCCCGCCAGCTGCACTATTTCGACGCAACCTGCCCGCTGGTGTCCAAGGTTCATGTCGAAGCCGAACGCCATTTCAAGGCCGGCCATGAGATCGTTCTCATCGGACACGCGGGCCATCCCGAAGTCGAGGGCACGATGGGCCAGCTCCCGGACGGGTCAATCACCCTGGTCGAAACCGTCGCGGATGTCGACGCCTTCACGCCGCGCGACGCCAATCGCCTGGCCTATATCACACAGACGACCCTGAGCGTCGATGACACTGCTGAAATGGTCGCCCGACTGCGCCAGCGCTTTCCACACATTGCCGGCCCGCACAAGGAAGACATCTGCTACGCCACCACCAATCGCCAGGAAGCGATGAAGGCGATTGCCCCACGCGCTGACGTGGTGTTCGTCGTCGGGGCTCCCAACTCGTCGAACTCGATGCGCCTCGTCGAGGTTGCGCTGCGCGCCGGCGCCAAGCAAGCGACCCTGATCCAGCGTGCAAGTGACATTGACTGGTCGTTGGTCGAACATGCTCAAGTGATCGGACTGTCGGCCGGAGCATCAGCGCCAGAGGTTCTCGTCGAACAGGTCATCGCCGCCTTCCAGGAACGCTACCGACTCGACGTCGAGGAAACCCGCGTCACCCGCGAAGACGTCATCTTCAACGTGCCACGTGCGTTGGCATCCTAACCCGAACAGTTTTGTATGGCGGTCTATACGGATGTCTCCTTCGAAGCTCTGAGCGCGCTGCTCGAACGGTACGAGATCGGCGAGCCGATGAGTTTCAAA
>JAGWRJ010000575.1 GCA_028869725.1 Alphaproteobacteria bacterium
AGGATCTGTTCCTAGTACGAGAGGACCGGAACGGACGCACCTCTGGTGGACCGGTTGTGGCGCCAGCTGCATTGCCGGGTAGCTAAGTGCGGAATAGATAACCGCTGAAAGCATCTAAGCGGGAAACTAACCTCAAAACCAGGTTTCGCTTGAGAGCCGTGGAAGACTACCACGTCGATAGGCCAGGCGTGTAAGTGCAGCAATGCATTGAGCTTACTGGTCCTAATCGCTCGATTGAAATGCTTGAACGCTTTGCACCTCGTTCCATGTCTGGAAACAAGACCAGGCATGTCGCTGCGAACGCAGCACATTCTAAGATCAAGCTTGAGTGTCTTCACGCCGATGCCGTCTAGGCTTCGGTGACCCGAAGCGTCCTTTGCCGGACTGGTGGTCATAGCGGGGGAATTCCACCCGATCCCATTCCGAACTCGGCCGTTAAAGCCCCCAGCGCCTATGGTACTACGTCTCAAGACGTGGGAGAGTCGGTCGCTGCCAGTCCTGCTAAGGACGCTTCAACCCTGCCTCACAAACTTCGATAAAGCCCCGCCTGGGTTCGCCCGAGCGGGGCTTTGTCGTATCCGGAAGGATCTGGGCTCGGCATGCTTCATGCCAGAGCGTGGCTATCCGATCAGGAAACCTTTGAGGCGATAAATGTGGCTACCCAGCGCGTGAATGCGCTCGTCCCACACGCGCACCATGCTCCAGTCATTGTTGGGGCTGACATCCACTACCGGCGCATTGACATAGATCCGCCCGTCATTGCCCCAGTTCGCATGATCGACACGCACTTCCCGCGGCGACACTATCTTTTGCACCACCGCGACGTGCCCCAGGCGAAGCCGTCGTGAACGGGCAAACACCATCACGGCGCCTGGCTTCGGTCGGGTGATTTCGTCATAGAGACCGCGCGCCTTGGCCCACCAGGTCCGGGCATCACCAAAGAGGTCGACGCCGGTCATCGCCCGCGCGAAGGTCACACACTCATAGCGCTTCCTGGTCCGAATGATCTTTGGGGTGTTGCCCGCGTCCCTGGCCAGCTTGAGCAGCAACGGGGCAGCCAGCCCCTGAATGGCACTATCGGGCTCGTCTAGCCGCGGCAGCCGCAGACTGAGGTCGTGAGGATTGGCATCCACTGTTACCGACACAATCGGCTGGGGCGCGCTGGCTGCATTCAGCGACAAATCGCCGGCAAGGCGCGGTGAAATCAGAAGTGGAACGGATGCTGGGGTGGCAGAGGCAGGTGCCGAAGAAAGAAGCCAAAGAGCCGCGAAGGCATAAAGCGCAGGACGGGGGGCTTGGTGCATTCCAGCTCCTTTGTGTACAAGCGCGGACGCGGAAGATAAGGTCTGTTTGTTTACCCTATCGCGTGAATGCTGCCAAGACCCTAATGCCATCGCGGCTTTTCGCGAGAGCCATGCTCGCACGCCAAGCTTGCCAAAAGGTTGACGTGCCGATGATGGATGTACCGGTGCACGTCACGGGAGGGCGGCGTACCTGCGCGATCGAGCGTCAGAAGCAAAGCGCAGTTATGCACAGATGGGGGGTGCCGGCGCCTGCTCGGCGTCACTGCAGTTTTCTGGCGGGCGGATGATGCTGTTGATCAGAGCCGTCGTGTTGAACGCGGAGCAGCATCATTCGCCTGCCAAAATTGTGGGCCGTCCATATCCTGCCGAAGGATAGATTTGGGGACCGGTTGATGTCCTCGGTGGGCTCGCGTCCTCGCATGCGACCTGAGGCCATACCGACTGCATGGCGCATCAAGCACAAGTCTGCTGGTCTCAGGTTTGGCTTGTGAGCTGGCCCAGTAAACAGAGAGCAGGCATGTGACCAGATTGGCGGGTCCTGCCTGCACGGCGTTGGCAGTCGCGCCAAGCCGCTCCGCCCGCAGCCCGTCACGGGCTGCGGGCAGAACTGGCTTACAGTCAGGCGGTCGGCGTGATCTTGCCGGTAGGCGTAATCATAAGATTTTGGGTTTTGCCCGCCTTTACGGCAGTGGCCATGATGTTCATGCCCTTTGGGTGTACCGCGGTGATGCCGCGATAACCCGCAGCCTCCAGAAGATTGAGTGCCTGCACGACGCGTTCACCTGTGCTGGCCGATGTCTTGTGCCAGGCGGTCTTATGCATCGCCCACTTGCTCGTCTTCGCCTTGTGCCAGGCCTTGTGGGACATCGCTTCATGCGTCATCGCTTTGGATGCTGCAGCTTTCGTGGCCATGGCTTTGTGGGCCATGTCTTTGGTTGCTGTCTGCGTGGCGGTGGTGTGCGCCATTGCCTTGGCCTGCATAGCCGAATGCTGCATCTGGTCTTTCGCTGCAGATGTCGCGGCCAAAGCCGTTGCCGAACTCAGCAAGAGCGCCGAGGCAACCGCGAGTGAAAGCTTGCCCATCATTATCCTCCTTGTCTCAGGCCGGACCACTCCGACCTGGGTTGATAAGGAAATGACACACTCAAATGATTGCTCCCTGTCGCCGACATGAATTTCAGGAAATGAATCAACCTAGATGCCGTGCATTGCCTGCTCGAGGTCGGCGATGAGGTCGTCGACATGCTCAATGCCCACCGACAGGCGGATCAGTCCCTGGCCAACGCCAATGGCCTTGCGCTCCTCCTCCCCCAGTCCGGAGAGCACCGTGGTGGCGGGATGGCAGGCGAGCGACTCAGTGCCCCCGAGGCTGACCGCAAGCTTGACAATCTTCAGACGGTCCAGGATGGCAAAGGCGCGTGCGCGCGAGCCGACATCGAAGGCCATCAACGTGCCAGGCCCCGTACACTGTGCGTCGTAGATCCGGCGCTGTGCGCTGCCGGGTTTGGCCAGTGCCGGAAAGTGCACTGCCTCGACCTCTGTGCGCTGGCTGAGCCAGCGGGCAATCGTGGTGGCGTTTTCTGCTGCCCGAGACATGCGCAGGATCAGTGTCTCGAGGCTTCGTGTCAGCATCCAGCAGGAGTGCGGATCAAGCGATGCACCGAGCAGCGGACGCAAGGCTCTGACCGGGGTCATTGCAGCTTTGTTACCAAGCACGCCGCCGGCGATGAGATCACTGTGGCCCCCCACATATTTGGTCAGTGAGTAGATCGACAGATCCGCACCGAGGGCCAGTGGCTTTTGAAACAGCGGTCCCATCAGCGTGTTGTCGACCGCCACGATGGGCCTACGGCCCTGACGCTGCTCGCTGGCCGCAGCGCATGCGACTGCAGCAGCAATATCGGCGAGCCCGGTCAACGGATTGGCCGGCGTCTCCAGAAATACCAGGGCAAGCCTGCCGAGTTTTTCCGCCTCGAGGAAGGCCCGTTCCAGAGCCTCCGGATGTGCCGGATCGGCGATGGTATGCGAACGGATGCCGAATTGCGGCAGGATCGTGTGAAATAGCGCGTCGGTGCCGCCATAAAGAGGCTGGCTGAAGAGGATGACGTCACCGGGCCGGCAATGGGCAAGTGCGGTTGTTGTTATCGCTGCCATACCACTTGCGAACACGGCTCCGACCTCGGCGCTTTCCAAGACAGCGAGCCGTTCTTCGACGATCTGGGCATTGGGGTGGTTGTAGCGGGCATAGACAAGGCCGCCTGCCGAATCGATTTTGCCTGCAGTGCGCCCGGTGGCGATGTCGAAGAATTCGCGCCCGGCGTCGGCGCTGGGAAAGGTAAAGGTCGACGTCAGGAATACCGGCGGCTTGACCGAACCTTCGGAGAGGGCAGGATCGTAGCCGTAGCCGAGCATCAAGGTTTCCGGATGCAGGCCATGATTGCCGATGCTGGTCCGGCGGTAGCCTTCGTTGCTCATGGACGTACCTGTGGCTGGGGTGACGGCGCGATGATGCGACTCCGTGCAGCGCCTCTCCAGACGTCACGTCAAATAACAACAAGCTGAAAGATCGAAATCATGGATGTAGAATTGTGTTTTCCGGCTGCGCACCATACATCGCCCTAAGTTGCCCGCCGGTACGGGATCGCCCGATCCGGGCGGCAAGTGGCCTCAAGATCCTGGACACGTGGGACGTCGCGTTCAGCATGCCGTTTGCGCCCGGTCGCAGGCCATGAAAATTCCGGTCCGGGCAGGTGAGGGGGTGGACAGGTTCCTGGCGATGTCCTATATCCGCCCACCTTTCGTGGGCTTAACACAGCCATTGCGAAACATGACGCGGGGTGGAGCAGCCCGGTAGCTCGTCAGGCTCATAACCTGAAGGTCGTTGGTTCAAATCCAGCCCCCGCAACCAGTTTTGTTATAACTCGCTCGAAATTGTGATTTGACCAAAGGCTGCCCAGGTTAAGTTACTGGGCAGCCTTTGTTTTTTATTCTTAGGCGGCAACAATAAGACTGCTCGGGTTTGGTGACCTTTCCAACTTAATGCGGCAGTATCGGAGCCGAAGGCGGGCTCGAGATAGAGGGCAACACCCACCGGACTCGTATAGGCATCGGCGAGGCGGTCCTCCTTGGGAGCGCCGCGCTCGCGCTCGGCCGCGATAGCCCAGGTCCTGCAGAAGGCGGAATATGTATTCCCATCCGCATGCCCGACGAGCGGATCTGCGCGCCTATAGCATACCCCGCAAGGTATTTTCGCGACAATCGCGCCCTTGAGTGCATGGGCGCATTGGCGAACGTTCTCGATCAGTGGGGGGAGACGGCATGACGGTTGCGGTACCCCGGATTTCGCCTGGCATGCGCTGCGAGGCGGCTGCGGGGCCTTCTTCCTCCTATGAGTTCAGCCGGGCCTCCGCTGCCCAGCCGCGCTGTATGAGCAGCGCCAATCTCATGAGGGATTAAGCCGATGCTTCCTACCGATGACACATTGCGGCCGACAAAACGCCGGCTAGGTGCTGCCGCTCTGGTGGCTGCGGCCGCACTTGCCGTCGCGGCCCACGGGGAGGACGCCGGAAAGAATTCTAACTAATTCATTTTATTGGTGTTTCTGTGGAAAGCTCAGCCCTGGTCCTAACGTCGGTCCTAACATGCGACGAGGTCGCTGGGCCGCGAGGCGCCAATGGCAGGCCTTATCCGGCCTTCTACAGCAGTGTCTGTCGATCGCCTTCTGCTAGCTGGTTCACCCGTGTCCGTGGCGATGGTGCAAATCCGGAAAATGTGCATGGTCGTGGACGAGAGGGGCATGGCGGTGACGGTGGGTGTGCGGCTCGCCCACGGGAGCATCCAGCCCATGTGGGTGCCGATGATGCGCATCATGGACGTGCCGGTGTTCATGCTCCATCGCTTCATGATGGTGCTCGTGATGATGCCGCTCGACGAGATGCAGATAGAGGCCGACGCCCATGAGTATGGCTGCAGCGCCGAGCCTGGGACTGAACGGCTCTGAGAGCAAAATCACGGCCAGCGCTGTGCCGATGAATGGCGCTGTCGAGAAATACGCCCCTGTCCGCGCGCTTCCAAGATAGCGCAAGGCGAAGACGAACAGCACCAGCGACACGCCATAGGCGAAGAAGCCCAGGGCCGCGGCACCTGCGAGGGCAGGCAAGGCGGGCAAATGGGCGCCCATGGCGAGCGCCAGCGCGAGGTTGACGCTGCCGGCGACAAGCCCCTTCACGGAGGTGATCTGGACCGGATCGGCACCGGACAATTTGCGGGTGAGATTGTTGTCGATACCCCACGCAAGACACGCGCCCGCAATCAGCGGCGCTCCCCATCCGAAGCCGGACGGTCCACCCTGCCACGATAGAATGATCGCGCCTGCCAGGATCGAAAGCGCACCGATGAGGATGCGCCGGTCCACATTCTCACGGAATACGGTCCAGGCGATGGCCATGGTGGACAGGCCCTCGAGATTGAGCAGCAGCGAGGCGGACGAGGCCGTGGTCGATTCCAGGCCCAGCATCAGCAGAACCGGACCCGCGACGCCGCCGCTCAGAACAACCAGTCCAAGCCACGGCATGTCCGCTTTGCGCAACGGGGCCTCCGATTGCCGCACAGATGAGAGCCGTCGCAGGAGCTGCAATCCGGCAAGGCCGATACCCGAACCAAGATACAGAAGCCCCGCCAGTAGCCAGGGATTGACGCCGTCGCCGAGCAGAAGCTTGGCGAATGGCGTACTGGCGCCGAAGAGCGCGGCCGAGGTGAGTGCCAGTGGCGCCCCGGGCCAGAAAATCGCTCGCTCGGACGTCTGTTCCATGGCCGGATGTTAGCGGACCAGACGGAGTATGCCGAGCGCAAAGCGCGGCGCGCCCCATGGGCGGTACGTCTCAGGCCTTGTGCGACCCATCGAACCTGCATCGGACGAGATGCGCAATCGCAGCGGGAGCCTCGTCGGGGACCGCGAACACGGAGCTGACGTTGATCTCGCACAGCACATAGGTGTCATTGCCGTTGGCATCCCGCGGCCCATAGAGGAAATCCGCGTCCCAGATGATGGGCAGCTCCGAAGGGCTGATGTCCAGAAGCCGCATCATCTGCGGCGTCCATTCCGTCTCCATCTTGTGCCGCAGCAGCGCGAACTGCGGCGCGGTAGGCGGATCCATGATGCGCGGACCGGGCTGGGCCTCGGGTGCGTCCGGCCCTTCGGGCGGCGGCGGGATCAGCGCTTTGATCAACTGGTGTCCGAAGCCCGCAGCCCTGTCGCCCGCCATGTAGCAGCGGATCATCCCGTCCGGTAGGCGGTCCTGGTATGGCTGGTCGATGATCGCCCCGCCTTCGGCGAAATAGGCTTCGCAGTGGGCCATGAAGGCGCCAAGCGGCATCTCCTGCTGCACGCTGCCGGTTCGTGCTTCGAGGACGCGGATGGGTGCGTCCGGTCCGGCGGACGGCGAGACCTGCTCGACTTTCCAGACTCCTTGCCCGCCATTGCCGCGGAGGCGCTTGAGGACGCGGGGACAGGTCTCTGCCAGCCGCGACGGGAAGGCATTCCAGAATTCGACGGCTGAGCCGTAGCGATGGCTGTCCGTTCCCCAGCCCATTGCTTTGGTACGGACCAGAACCTCCTTCGTGCCCATCTTCAGAATCACGTCGGGATGGGCGCTGACCCAGACATTAGTGTCCGCCACCTCGCGCAACATGGCATCCAGAGCGGCGCGCGTCTTGCCACCGTCCAGCGGGTTGACCCAGACGAGCACACCATCTGCCTTGAGGAGTTGCGCACGCACCTCGTCCCCGAAGGTTTCGTCATATACGGCCGGCTCGGCGTCGATGTCTGCCTCAGCCAGCGCCGCGAAGATGGCGGCCATGCGATTGTTGGACGGCGTGGCCTGATCGCGCGTCGCGCGGTCGCCACGCCAGACGATGGCCACTTTGGGATTGGTCATGGAAACCCTTCCTATGGCAGCGGCTGATAGATGCGGATGGATGCGTTGGAGCCGAACAGCAGCCCCGCGCGCACGGCCAGGAAGAGGCGGTTCAGTTGCGGTACGAACAGGCTGGTCCGCGCCCCCCAAATGGTGCGCATGCGGCCGGCTGAGAGAAGCCTACCGCCGTTGAGCGCGAAGGTGTCGATCTCGCCGGACCCGCAGCTCACATAGTAGCGGCCGAGCTTGGCATCGAAATCGATGTCGTCGGCGGTACCGCAATCGGCAATCTTTGCCGCCATTTGCCCGTTGGTTCTATTGAATAGCCCGAAGACATCCGGACTTCGGAAGCCCACCGCGATCAAGCCGCGTTCACCCAGCGCCATCGGAAAATTGGCCGAGAGGTTCGTCAACGGCCAGGTCGCGACCCGCTTTCCCGTGTTCAGATTGACCACGTCGATCTGATCGGCATCGGGCACGTTCACGAAGGCACGGTTGCCGTCGATCTGGAAGCCTTCCGGGTGCGCTGGAAGCGGGATTGTCTTGACCACCGCGGCCGTAGCGGGGTCGATGATTGCCAAACCCCCGTCGCCATAGGCGATGACGATATCTTCCGTTGCAGTGTCAAGGTGCGCATCGTCCGCGTCATCGCCGAGCTTGACGACGCCTCGCGGCGCGTAGGTCTTCCCATCATAGAGCCTGACGGTCCCATCGCCACCGCAACTGACCGCAAGCACATCCGCCTTTGGCGCGAAGGCCACACCTTGCGGCTCGTCCAAGCCGGAGATGCGCTTGATGACTTTGCGGGCTTGAACATCGACGATATCGACGCTGCCATTGCCGAGTTCGGCCACGAGCAAGCGCCTGCGCGCGAGGTCGATGTCCATATGGTCGATCCGACCGCCGGTATGGGGCAGGGCAATCGTTTCCTTTAATGCCAGGGGCGGCGTGCCCGCATCAGCGGTCATGGGTCCAGAGAACGTCGTGCAAATTGCGAGAGCCGCAACGCGGAATGCGAACGACAAATTGGCCACAGTTCTCCCTCCTTGATCGCAAGGCCGGGCAGAACTTGGATGGCGGAACCATCTTGGAAAGCCGGGAGCCTGCAATCCCCGACGTAGCGAAGCTAGTCCGGCACTGGGCCGGCG
>JAGWRJ010000576.1 GCA_028869725.1 Alphaproteobacteria bacterium
GAGCACCTGCTGCCGCGCCTATTCGGTTTCGAGATTCTGATGGCGCCCTACGCCGTGGCACACATGAAGCTCGGACTAGAGCTGCACGACTCCGGCTACGACGTCGGCAACGACGAGCGCTTGCGCGTGTACCTCACCAACACCTTGGAAGAAGCCCACGCGCACACCAACCTGCCGATGTTCGCCAGCTTCCTTGCCGAGGAAGCGCGCGCCGCCGCCGACGTCAAGGTCGAGGCGCCGGTCATGGTCGTGCTGGGCAATCCTCCCTATTCGGGTCACTCGGCCAACAAGGGCCGCTGGATCGAAGACCTGATGGCCGAATACAAGCGCAGCCCGGAGCTGAGAAAGCCCGCGCAGGCCAAGTGGCTGTCCGACGACTACGTCAAGTTCATCCGCTTCGCGCAGTGGCGCATCGCGGCCACCGGCTACGGCGTGCTGGCCTTTGTCACCAATCACGGCTACCTCGACAACCCGACCTTCCTCGACATGCGCGCAAGCCTGATGCGGAGCTTCGACACGCTCTATCTCCTCGACTTACACGGCAACAGCAAGAAGAAGGAGAAGGCACCGGACGGTGGCAAGGACGAAAACGTCTTCGACATTCAGCAAGGCGTCGCCATCGGCCTGTTCGTGCGCCGGGAGCGCGCCGAGGGCGTCTCGACCGTGCCCTGCCGCGTGCACCACGCCGACCTTTACGGCCTGCGCGGACACAAGTACTCCTGGTTGGCGGAACATGACGTCACCAGTACGCCCTGGGTCGATGTCACGCCCGCAGCGCCCGCACGCCTGTTCGTGCCGCAGGACGAAGCCGTGCGAGCCGAGTATGAGCGCGCGTGGTCGCTGCCGGCGATCTTTGCGCCGAATGGCGATCCGGCGCCGGGCATCGTCACGACACACGACGACTTCGCCATCTCGTGGACACCCGAGGAGGCCGCGGCGAAGGTCGAGCGCTTGCTGGCGACCAGCACCGAAGACGAAGCACGCGAACTCTTTACGTTGTGCTCGCAGAGCCAGTGGAACTATGCGCGTGCCAAGCAGGAATTGGCCGACGGCGCATGGCGGGAGCGCATCGTGCCGATCTTGTACCGCCCATTCGATGTGCGGTGGACGGTGTGGAACTCCAACGTTGCGGTGCATCGACGCGAACGCGCGTCTAATCAGATGCTCCAACTCACAAACTTGGCGCTATGTACAAGTCGCGCCATTGAAATCTCCCGTGGCTGGGAGCATGCGTTTTGCTCCAGCATGCCTATCCAGCACCACACGGTGTCGATCAAAGAGGTCAACTACCTGTTTCCGCTTTGGCTCTACCCGAGCGAGGTCCCCGGCCTGCTCGACACCCCATCTGACGAGAAGCGCCCCAACTTCGCGCCGGACTTCCTCGCCGACGTGACGGCTAAGCTGGGCCACGCGTCCGCGCCCGAAGCTATCCTTGCCTATATCTACGCCGTGCTCTACGCACCCAGCTACCGCACGCGCTACGCGGAGTTCCTGAAGCGCGACTTTCCGCGTGTGCCGCTCACCGCCGACCGCGTGCTGTTCGATCACCTGGCTGCGCTGGGTGCGGAACTGGTCGCCCTGCACACCATGCAGCGCACCTTGCCGCACCTCACGCGCTACCCCGTCGCCGGCAGCAACGTGGTGGACAAGGTGCGCTATGCCGAGCCTTCCGGGGCTGCTGGCGGTCGCGTGTACGTGAACGCCGAGCAATACTTCGATGGCGTGCCGCCGGCCGTGTGGGAGTCGCACATCGGCGGCTACCGTGTCGCCGAGAAGTGGCTGAAAGACCGCAAGGGACACGCCTTGAGCTACGACGACCTGACGCACTACCAGAACGTCATCGCGGCCCTGGCGCGCACGCTGAAGCTGCAAGCAGCTATTGATGCCGCTATCGCTGAGGCAATCGGCTGGCCCTTAGCCTAGCTGAGACTCTCGATCATGGAGGCGCGGGTGTCCGATCACGTCTGGCCGCTGGAAGAGATCGCGTCGATCGTCTCCTGACCAAAGGGTTACCAATTGTCGCCAGAGTGTTGACATATCAAGCGGACGCCCCCAACATCGTTCGGCACCTCCTCCATCGGAGAGAGGTAACCGGGAGAACCGGCTACCAGCGGGTGTCTATGTAAGAGCGGTTCGTCCGCCACCCGCTGGTCAGCCAACCTGATCTGGGGATCGCATGGCAAAGCCTTGTTATGCCATTTTGGTAGATGGTGGCTTCGCCAAATACGCCCTCAAGTCCAAAGCAAAAGACCCCCCTATCTCTGACAAAGAGATTGCGAAGCTTATTTTTGCGATAGGGCAGCAGCCATGTGTCGAGGGCATGCGCCTGCACAGGGTCTACTTCTACGATGCAAAGCCGCTGACGGGCAAAGTTAGCCGTCCAGACGGCAAGGAATTCGACTTTTCCAGTAGCAAGATGGCTGTCATCAGCCAGCAACAGCACGCGTCAATATCGCGAATTCCATACGTGGCGATGCGATTCGGGGAGCTGAGTTACCGAGGGTGGAGCGTCAAGGAGCGCCTCCTGCGGGCCACGAAAGCCATCACCCAGATTGCTCCTGATGACCTAGAACCGAACGTCCAGCAAAAGGGCGTCGATATGCGGATCGGTCTAGACATCGCCGCGCTAGCACTCAAGAAGCAGGTCCAAGTCATCATTCTTGTAACTGGCGATA
>JAGWRJ010000577.1 GCA_028869725.1 Alphaproteobacteria bacterium
GAGCATAGCTCAAAAACAGCGAACCTCTCTGGCGACACGTCCACTGATCGAACTGTTCGGATCCATTCTTCGCCGAGGAGCGGAAACCGGAGACTTCGCGGCCGATGTACATACGGGAAAATGTTTTGCCGCTATGTTAGGCATGGTGACCTCCTGTTTTCTAACCGGCCATGTCACATCGACCTATCTCAATTTCGATTTGACTTCCGATGAGGGCATTTCCGAATGGCGCGATTACGCCATTGATCTTCTGCTCAAGGCGCTCCGTCCCGGCAGCAACCAGGGCTAAGCCAATCCGAGTGTAAGTGTCCGAGCGATTTGCATCCGCATACCATGCCCGGTCGCTCTAAAGTTACAACCGCCGATCATGCTGAAGGGATTGTAAGCGGGGCATTGACTTCGGTGTTCGAGGTGGACGCAATAACCAAACTCATATGCCGTCTGCCGGGGTATCAATGCAACGTAGCTCATTATCCTCCCTCCCCAACAATTCAGCCCCCGCATTTGCGAACGCTGCTTTCCTCCAGCTGCCTTAAGGCCAGCGCCGGCCAGCAACGCGCCGAGCATGGCAGATTTTGCTTCGCAGAAGTGCCCGATCGTTTGACGCCATGCCAAATGATTGCCGTAGACATCGAGGACGACAAATTCCTCTACTTTGTGGGGCGCCCCGGGTCGCTGGCGGGCTATAGCTCCAACGGCATGAAGGCAGCTATCGGGCACAAAGGAGCCAGTGCGCCCGAACCGAAAGCGTGGCCTAAAATGGCCTCATATCGGGAACAATTTCGGCGTCGATCAGGTGGCGCCACAATACCGGCTTAGTCGGTGTTGGACCGCCCCCACCTTAAGGGGCACTTCCCTAAGCGATTAATTAGCTGACCATCACATTAGGCAGAGACTCTATAGAAATGCTGGTTGACGTTTCGCTTTTCATATCTAACGAGGAAGTTGAGCGCAGCGCTGATCGCGGTGCGCTCGACCCGTTAAGAATCATGAGTAACTGTGGGATCGTGGACTTCATCTGACATAATCAACCTAAGGAAACGACAATGTCCGAGCAGAAGCCTGAAGTCTTGGATTATGGGCAGGCTGGCGAGCGCCAGCTGAGTAAGTTCGTCGAGGAGTTAACTCAAGGCAAAATCATTCGCATGGAGCGGCAAGTACGCTGGCGTCCATCATGGTACGTTGACGTAGAACGTGGGGACGAAATTCTTAGGCTTTATCTTCGAGGACAGCGCGAAGGGGACGTCGCGATTTTTCCGGACCTGCGCCGAGAGGCAGACGTGATAAGCGTCCTCGGAAGACATGGCGTACCCGTTCCGAAGATTTATGGTTACTGTGAGAACCCACCCGCAATCGTGATGGACGCCCTGCCGGGCACCCGAGACATGTCGCAAGCAAGCGAGCGGGAACGGCAGTCAATCGGTCGCGAATACATGGCGGCCGTGGCCGCTATGCATCGTGTGCCAGTCGATGAGTTCGCAGCGGTAGGGCTCGACGTCCCAGAGGGAGCCGAAAATATCGCGCTTGCCGGGTTGCGAGCATATTGGCCGCACTATCAGCGCACGAAAAGCAAGCCTGAGCCCTTGCTCGAGTTCGCACTGGGCTGGATAAAGCGCAATGTCCCGAAGCACCGAACAAAGCCCGCGTTCATCCAATTTGATTCAGGCCAGTTTTTGATCGAAAACGGCAAGATGACGGGATTATATGATTTCGAATTCAGCATGGTCGGGGATCCAATGACCGACATAGCCACAATGCGGATGCGCGACTCCTATGAACCCCTCGGAGACGAACTGCACGTCTTGTGCCGCCATTACGAGGAATTCAGCGGCGAGCCAGTTGACCACGCTGCTGTCAATTTCCATACGCTACTGTTTGCTGTTCTGGGCACGATGCAGTTTGCCGGAACCGTCGGCGTTCCTCGGAACGGAGATCCGCACTCCGTATATTTGGAATTCGATGTGGCGCTTCGACAGGTCATCCTGCTAATACTCTCTGACCTAATGGGTATTACGATCGTACCAGAGCAGCCACTGAGAGAGCGCCCTGGAGACAACGCTGTGCTGATTGCCAAGCTCTCAGATGCCATTGCGCAGATTGGGACAACCTCCGAACTTGACGCGTCGCGCAAGGACGCTGCTGCGCAATTGATCGAATGCCTGGTTCGTTCTGACGCCATGGGGCAGGAAGCATTGGCGCGCAATTTGGCGGATGTGTCTGCATTACTTGGTCAACATTTCGACGACTGGTACGCAGCCGAGGCCGCATTGGAGGACTATGTGCGACTCATGGGTGACAAGGAGGACGAACGGCTGCTGCGCCTATTGGCGGCCATCGAAGGGCGGCGCATGCAGATACTCGGACCAACCCGGATCGGAGCATCTGCGCGCCACGTGCACCTACCACCAACACGCTGATATAGTGGTAGATATATCAGATGCACGAGCTTGGCAGCTCACACTCCCTCACCCAGAGAATGCGTTATTCGGGCCCATAAAAGGCCTGAAGTGTTTCGCCGACTCCGATTACATGTTGTCGGCGGGACTGCGCCAATTGAGACGCGCCCTCTTTATCGTGCTCCCAATAGATCAGATCCGGTCCGTTCGAAAGATTTTCCAGCGCCAGGCGAGCGACATCAACCGGATTTGCGGCGCTTACATTTTCAAAGGGTATGTTGCGCACCTTGAGAGCTTCGCGAAACACCGGTGTATCCAGAGCGCCGACAATTACGTTTAGCACGTCAACACCCAAGGGCTTAAGTTCCGCCCACAACGATTCGGCAAAGTTCGTCCCAAATCCTTTTGTGGCGGTGTACATGCAAACGCGGCTGCCGCCCCCAAGCGCAGCGTCCGAGCCAATGATGAGGAGCCCACCCTTTTTCTTGTCGCTCATACGCCCCGCGAATAGATAAGTACTTTCCATCAAAGTCAGCACATTGCGCCGAACAAGAGCCCGCCACTTTTCAATCGGGTAATTCAGGAACTTTGTTCCAGAAGGGTCTGCGCCAGCATTATAAACGAAGAGGCCGACGTCGAGCGCCGAGGTCTCTGCGTCTAAAATATTCGCGGCATTGGCATCCTCAAGATCGATCGCCTTGTAGAGGGTCTTGATACCGTACTTTTCTGCCAGCTCGTGGCTCTTGCGGGCCAGCAATTCTTCGCGGCGCGCAATAAGGAAGCAGTTTACTCCGCGTGAGGCGATTTGCGTAGCGCACTCGGCCCCAAGACCTTCGGAGGCTCCAGCGATCACAGCCCACGCACCATAGCGATCTAAAAAGGATGCATTAGATTTGGCGGCGCCAGACGTAGACATGTTTCCTAGATCCTCAATGTCGTCATGCGTAAAAAATACAATGCCGCAGAATTCTATATGCCGAAGCGGAATCGCTGCAATTTCAAAGGCAATTGTTTTTTTGGATGCACCGTTGCCCAATCGAACGACGTCCCGAAGGGTTGGCATCTGGGGGCTGCCCGCACTAATATTCCTAAAATCACCAGCAATTTCTTGGACCTGGCCTCCAGCACAGATCCCGTTTTACCGCGGCGAATCAATCACCTTGCTTCGTTGGCTATAGGGGATTCCTGACCCTGGGCACACCCTCGGATAGGTGCGATGACCTGTTCGCTGCACAAAAAAGGCAAGGCTAGGAGTTATGCCTGGGGAGCAAGTAAAATGGTAGATACAGTCGATGTGGTGATAGTCGGCGCCGGACATAACGGCATGACGGCCGCAGCTTATTTGGCGCGTTCCGGTCGCAAGGTCATTATCGTCGAACGAGCTCCCAAGGTCGGGGGCATGACGAGTTCTGGCTATATGATCCCAGAGGCACCGCAGCATCTGGTCACCCCTTGCGCTGTCGAGGTAATCTTCTTGCGGGGGACTGGTATAATAGAGGACCTTGAACTGGCAAAGTACGGATTTCGGACCGTGGATCCTGATCCGTCCTATGCCTACCTCCACCCCGATGGCAGTTCGATCGCGTTGTTCCGTGATCCAAAGCGCACGGCCGAAGACATGGCCCGCCTCAACCGCAATGACGGCAAGGCCTATCTCGAATTCATGAAAGTTATCGATGCCATGATGGATATCGGCTTTCCCTATATGATGGCCGAACCGGGCCGACCCCGTCTCGGCGATTTGGCTAGCATCGTGTCCGGCACTATCCGCAACGTCCGACTAAAAAATGAACTCACTACGATCGCTAACGGCACCGCAGACCAGATCGCCTCCGAACGATTCGAGCATCCCGCATCGGTCGCATTTCTGACCAACATCGCGGCTGGCGCCGGCCCGATCGACGACGATGGCAACGCCACCGCTTATATGATTCTCGGTCTGCTCCATCGCCTTGGTGTCGGCAAGCCAGTTGGCAGCTTGCAGACCCTGTCAAATTCGCTGGCCGCCAGCGCTGAAGCCGCAGGCGCTAAGATTCGCCTGAACGCCCCAGTGGCTGAAATCCTGGTTGAGAACAGCACTACCCAGGGCGTACGTCTTGAAGACGGCAATGTCATTCGCGCCAAAGTGGTGATCGCCACCTGCGATCCGCGCACAGCCATGAAGCTCACAACCCCGGGCGGCGTTCAACGACGGCTGGTAAAGCGTATGGAACACGTCCCGGCGAACCGCGCCAATGCGGCGCCTCTGTTGGCCAACATTGCAATGTCGAAGCCGCTACGATTGAAGCGGCATCAGGATCTGCGCCACGATGGCGCTGATCTCAATAAGGCGGTGGCGCTGATCGGGACGCCCGAGCAGGTCCGTGAAAGCTATTCTGCTGCAAAGCGGGGCGATATCCCGGAGCACCACGCTTTATCCGTTTCTCCACTCTCTAATTGGGATCCCAGCCAGGCCCCCGATGGCCAATCAGTCGCCTACGTCTATCTCCCTGCTATTGCGGTGGATGCACGCGAGGGTTGGTCGCCTGGCCTGAAGGACAGAACTATGTCCTCGATCATTCGTCAGATATCCGAATTCTACGAGGGTTTTGAAAGCGAGATAGGTCGTTTCGTTGAAACCCCACGCGATCGCGAAGCGCGGCTGAATGTCACCAACGGCTGTGTAACGCATGTAGATTTCGGTGCCCTGCGAAGCGGCACCAATCGCCCCGCTACTGGGTTCGGCGGCCCCAAGCCGGCGATCCCGGGACTATTTTTTGGCGGTGCAGGAAGCCACCCTGGTGGCGGTGTCTCCGGCATTCCCGGGAGAATCGCTGCGAAGCGGGTGCAGCGCTATCTAAAAAAGCGCTAGAGCATTTCATGGTTTGACGGAAGCATACCCGGAGTTGCGGAAGTAGTTGGAACACTCAGCCGGTTCTATGGTCGCGACCAGGGAGCCGATGTGGCGCCAGGTATCCTCGATCGTGCGCTGCTGAGCCATTCGCATC
>JAGWRJ010000578.1 GCA_028869725.1 Alphaproteobacteria bacterium
CGAAACTCTCGTCGTGTGGCGTCATGTCGTGTGGCGTCATGGGGTCCGGGGGGCTGGAGTGCGCACGCGGGAGCGAGCGTGCCGGCGCTTGGCGGCGAGCGCAAACCCCGCGCGACGGCCTGCCCTGGCAGGGCAATCGCATTTCAGAGCAGCGCCAGTAACCCATTGAGATAGCTTTCATTCCATCCGGCTCGCTTGAATTTCCCGCGGATAGATCCCTTGGTTCCGTCCTTTTGCATGAGGTTGAGCGCGATATGCCGCAGCACGGCGAGGTTATGCGCGCCGTGTCCGGCCCGGTTCCTGGCCTGATCCTCGTTCATCACCACGTCCAGCCGCCAGTGGAGGCGGTTTTCCACCTGCCAGTGAGAGCGGACCACCTGGTTGAACCGCTCTGCCGACATCGGCGTGCTGAGCACGTAGTATGCGGTCTCTGCGCTGGTCTTTCCGTCGATCTCGCGTTCGCGCACCACCTTGCCGATCGCGCGCAGCCCGGGCCATTTCTGGGTTTCGGTGAGCCAGCCGATCGCGGTGGAAACGGTTGCGGTGCGGGTCTCGATCCGGCCGTGATCGGCATCGACGCTCTGGTGGCGATCGTCGGGGCTGGTGGTGGGATCATCGAGGAACAGGCTGACATCGGCCAGCAGGCTGGGTTGGTTTTCCTTGAGCGGCAGGGCGTAGTCGCCGCCTTGTTCGACGATCTGGGCGGCGATGGCGCGCTGACAGTTGAGCGCGTCGGCCGTGACGATGGTGCCCTTGAGGGAGAGCATCGCCAGCAGCTTGGGCACGGCGGTGATCTCGTTCGACTTGGTGTCGGTGGCGATCTGGGCCAGCACCAGGCTGGCCTCGCAGCCCCAGGCGCTGACCATGTGCAGGGCCGAGATACCTTTGGCTTTGTTGTGGGAGCGGCGCAGGACCTTGCCGTCCACCGCGATGACGCCGCGCAGCTGGGCGCCGAAGGCGGCGGTGAAGCGCTGGAACCAGGCACTGAACTTCACCGGATCGAGCAGGCGAAACAGCCGCGAGAAGGTGTCGTGGCTGGGCAGGCCGGCGGGCAGCTTGAGGAAGCCACGCAGGTAGGTCTCCTTGGCGCGGGCAAACAGGGCCATGTCGGTCGCGGTCTGCCCGCCACACAGCACGGTGCACAGCGCGATCATCAGAAGATCGTGGAAATCGTGGAGTTGGGCGTTGCCGGTCCGGGGGTCTTCGAGCTCGTCCCAGCAGGTTGAGAAGGAGTCCATAGCAGCCTCACAAGGGGGGGGGGTGGGCTGCCGGGTAGAATCGATCCGGGACGAATCGGGCAAGGGTGATTCGGGGGACGTCAAGAACTTTCCAAGTGCGAGTCCCCTGCCTCGCCCCGGCTCGGTCATGGCCCCGGCGTGCTGGCCGGGATCAAACGAGCGTCAGATCCTCCGGATATTGGCCGCCACGCTCAAGGAACCGCCACCAGGTCGCTCGCCCGCGTGCCGAGACCAACAAGCGCTCGGGTGCGCCGGCCGCAAGTTCCAGAAGCCCGAGCCGAACCAGCGGCGCGATGGTCTTCTCCCCCAGCGGGTTCTTCTCAAAATTCCCGCTCGGCAAGACCAGCCGCCATCCCGGCGTGCCCCGCTCGGTCGTCGCGGGCACAAGATGCCCTGCCCCGTCCGTCCGCTCGCCTTTGCCGAGAATGAACAGGCAGATGGTCCAGAATGCGGTACGCGGCCGCGGCGGAATCAAGGCCCAGTCGATGGGCTCGCCCGACTGCACGTCGTCCGCCGCCAGCATGGACTGTTCGCCCTGAGCATCCACAAAACCCTGGCGGTAGGCCCGCTCCATCGCACGCGCGACGGCCCCGGCGGTGTCCACCGGGAAGCCGTGCTTCCTGTCGTGACGATCCTTGGCCACGATCTCGCGGGCCGCCTCGCGGAAGCGCGCCTTGCGGGTCGGGTCGGCATCAGGCCTGCGAACGCCATTGCGCGACAAGGGGTTTCCACCAGGAGCAGAGCAGAAGCACAATAAACGACCGCGCCTCCGCCCGGGCAAGCCGGCCGAGA
>JAGWRJ010000579.1 GCA_028869725.1 Alphaproteobacteria bacterium
ATTGTCTCTGCCCCTTTTTCTATTGGAGACACGGTGCAGCGCAGAGGCATGTCAGAGAGATGATCGAGAAGCCATTTCTCCCGGGCTCGATCCATCATGTGGTGCTGCTCCTTGGCCATAGCCCGCTGTTGCTGGTCGACCCCCGAACCCACAGGACCTTCTCCAGCGGACAACATGGCGTTCAATTCCTTGGCCTTGTCGGCCGGCATGAAGCCCATAGTTTCGGCCACACATTCCCCTGACTTAGGAACGATTGCATCCAAATAAATTAGGCGCCGAATACGCTCGCCTGCTTGCGAGACAACCCCAGGAGCTACGGTACCGGCATAACTGTGTGCCACGATGACCGCATCTTCGATATCTTCGAATTTGAGGACGTTTACGATGTCGGTGACGTGGACCGAAGTATCGATATTGCGGCCAATCAGATGGATACGTTCGCCGAAGCCGGTGAAGGTAGGCGTGTAGACATCATGTCCGGCCTGCCGAAGCAGAGGGCGAATGAATTTCCACGTCCAGCCGCCCATACCGCCGCCGTGAAGGAGGACAAAGGTGCTCAACTTGCATCTCCTTTAGGTTCCAGATTGGCTATGAAGTCCTGTGGAGGCATCGGGCCCCATAGGAACATCGAATCCTCGGGGCCGTAATCACCAGCCTCCCACTCACAATCAGCTGGGATGTAATCGATGTCCGCGGAGAATTCGCAATAACTCCCCCACGGATCGCGGACATAGTAGAAATAGTTTGCACCCAGCACGTGGCGGCCCAGACCCCAACCACTATGATAGCCAGCGCGAGCCATTTGTGCCCAACCGAGTCCGACTTCTTGGACCGAGCCGACGTCCCAACTTACGTGATGCAAGCCTCGGTGATCGGACATGACTAGCGCCAGCAGGTGATGATCGCTGCCATGCGCCCCATGAAGGAAGGCTACCGCAGGGCCGCTGCGGTCAGAAAGTCTGAGGCCAAGCGTTTTCTCGTAAAAATCAATCGCGGCGCTGACGTCGCTGGTAAAGATTGCGACATGCGACAATCGCCGTGGGTGAACGTGCGGAGCCTGGGAATTGAGCACCGTTCCGGCGCGGCCAGGCCCGACCGAACGCGTATCGAATACGCTTTTGGCATCGGGTGAGCACTTTTCGGCGACGCGCAAGTTAATCGGCAAGCCATCAAAGCCTTCGATCCAGATACCATTGGTTTCCACGCCTGCAGGAGGTTGGATCACTTTTCTACCCAGAGACGTCAAATGCTTCTCAAACGCCGCCATATCGGAATCGAAGACTCCGAAGCTCAAATATCGCAGCCGCTTTGGATTACCTTTAGTCACAATTCCCCAGCGATGGGCATGATCTTTGGTGAACAACTCGAGGCCGCCAGCGGCGTCGCGTACGTCAAGACCGAAAGTCTCATAGAACTTCCGGGCCTCATTGAGATCCGGCACTTGCAAGGAAAAATGGTCAATCGAATGGACAGCAAGCGTACCAGCACGCTTCTTAACGGTTTCCTGGCTAGCCATATTCTTCTCCGCAATTATCTGACCCGTGCAGGGCGTCTCATTCTGCTACGATCGGATTTCTCAGCAGGCCTACTCCCTCAATCTCAACCTCGCAGACATCGCCGGCCTTCATGAATAGTGGCGGAGTTCGTGCCGCACCCACACCTGAGGGTGTCCCCATGACGAGTACGTCGCCCGCTACTAATGTCAGGAATTCGGACAACAGGCTAACAGTGGTGGCAACGTCGAAGATCATGTTCGAGGTCGATGCCCGTTGGACAATTTGACGATTCAGGCGAGTTTCAAGCATCAACCCAGTGGCGCCGGGCGGCAATTCGTTAGCGGTTACGAGCCAAGGTCCAAATGCGCCAGTGTTGTCGAAATTTTTTCCGGCCGTCCATTGCGGTGTACGCATCTGATAATCGCGAATTGAGCCATCGTTGAAGACCGAATACGCGATCACGTGTTCGAGCGCCTGGTCCTTAGTTACATGACGTGCTTGCTTGCCGATCACTGCCACCAGCT
This sequence comes from Alphaproteobacteria bacterium, assembly GCA_028869725.1. Lineage (GTDB taxonomy): Bacteria > Pseudomonadota > Alphaproteobacteria > Micropepsales > Micropepsaceae > Rhizomicrobium. The sequence goes on from JAGWRJ010000579.1 coordinate 2,021, forward strand.
CGCCCTCGTAGTCGAGTTGCGAAGACACTTTTGGAAGCACGATTGGAGCCCCGTGCCCGACCAGGCTGGAGGCAAAGCGGCCGAACAAAGTCGGAAATTTGGGTGGTTCGAAACCTCCTTCGGCCGCGTGATCCGCATAGTTCAAGCCAAGGCAGATGATCTTGGACGGACATGGCAGTGGCGGCAGAAAGTTGACGTTGTCAATATTGATAAGCTCGCCGGCAGCTGCGATTTCGCCGGCTTTATGAAGCCCGTCCGATCCCTGAGCAATCAGGGCTTGAAAATCGTCGAGTTCTGCGCGGCCGAACACCGCACGCACTCCATCTGAGGTACGCGTTGCTATGCCGAGTTGCTGGTTCTTGGAAATTCGCGCCAGACGCATGCCGTGCCTTCCGTTCTGTTCTGTTTGAGCTTGAGGTGACCAATAGACCTGTCTCCGTCAAGCGGAATATATTATATGGAGCTTAGATCTATCTACCGCCTTTACTAAGACTAGGCACCTGCACTTTGGAAGGTCATAATGAGTCGGCAATTTACCCTCACTGAGCACATCTATGCGGTCCTGCGCGAGGAATTGCTGACTTGCCGTCTGGTGCCTGGCGAGCGCCTCAATATCAAGGAAACGTCGGAACGGCACGGTGTCAGTCTTGGTGCTGTACGCGAGGCCCTGTCGCGCCTGACCTCCGAAGGGTTTGTGACCGCTGATAAGCGACGCGGATTCCGGGCGGCGCCAATCTCGATTGCTGATCTCAAGGATCTTGTGAGTGTCCGCGCTAATATTGAGGGCCAGTGCCTGCGGCGGGCAATCGAAGTTGGAGGACTGGACTGGGAATCCGCGATTGTCGCCGCAGGCCATCGTCTGAGCAAGACCCCCATCGTAATGCCTGATGCGGCGGCACCAAAGCTGACGGAGGAGTACGTGCTGGCGCATGCCGCTTTCCATGCCGCGCTGGTGTCCGCCTGCGACAGTAGCTGGCTAATGCGTCTACGTGATTGGCTCTACGCGCAGTCCGAACGGTATCGCTACTTAACTGTGCCGTTAGGACGGGCGGATCGGGACATTGCTGGGGAGCATGAAGCTTTGCAGACCGCTACGTTAGCCCGCGATGCAAATCGTGCCCTCGCACTGCTAGAGCAGCATCTGAGCCGGACGGCTGAAGTTTTGATGGCGGGTGTGGAAGCCTCAGAAGTTCTGGATACGCGCGTGCCAGCGCGGCGCCAGTTCGGCAGTCGCTAGGGTTCGAGTGGCTATTTAGCCTGGCCTGAGCCTGCCCCACTTGCGGTCATCAAAGTATTACTCATGCCGCCGTCGACGAGGAGGTCGATTCCGCTGATATGTCCTGCGAACGGACTTAGCAGAAACAGGATTGCATTGGCGACATCAGTAGCGGTACCGAGTTTCCGCAATGGAATACCCGCTTCACGTTGGGCCAGCCGCACAGGATCGGAATACCCAGCTGCGGTCATTGCAGTCAGCGTTGGTCCCGGAGAGACGGTGTTGCATCGGATGCCGTCCGGCCCCCATTCGACCGAAAGCTGGCGTACCAGCATCAGCAGTGCAGCTTTGCTGGCCGAATAGGCGCTCAGCGCCGGTGTCGGTTGATGGGCCGACATGGATGCCGTGGCCACGAACGCGCCTCGGCTGGCTTTGAGGGGCTCGTGAAGGGCTCTTGCAATCAGCCAGTGCGCTCGGGTGTTGATGGCGAAAAGTCTATCATAATCGGCAGTGCGGGCTTCGGCCAGCGCTCCTCCGAGGATAATGCCGGCATTGCTGGCGACCCCGTCCACACCGCCCATATGGGCGAATGCGGCCTTAGCGATCCGCTCGCCGACATCATCAGCTGTAACGTCAGCGGCAAATGCGCAGGCATCAGCGCCGAGCGCGGCGGTCACTTCTGCTAGCCGTTCCTCGTCGCGGTCAACAAGAAGATAGCTATGCGGGCCTGCAATGAAATCACCCACCGCCAGCTGTTCCGCCACGGCCCGCCCGATACCGCTGGCAGCACCCGTAATTACGACGCGCACGATACCTCCGGCTCCCTAGCAAGACCAAGTTCGGCAACCAGCGCGTTGCGGAGCTTGAATTTCTGAATTTTCGAAGCCGACATGGGCCACTCGTTTATAAAGCGGATGTGCCGCGGGACCTTAAACGACGCAAGTTGGCTGCGGGCGAAGGCGATTAATTCCTCCTCCGTTACAATAGCATTTGCGCTGCGCTCCACATAGGCGGCCGGGACTTCTTCGAGTCGCGGATCAGGGACGCCAATTACCTGGGCAAGCTTCACCGCAGGATGCCGCGCCAGCACCGCTTCAACCTCAGCGGCGGCGACGTTCTCCCCGCCTACTTTGAGCATGTCCTTAAAGCGACCATGAAACATTAAGTGACCATTGTCATCAAGCGAGCCGATATCGCCGCTGTGGTACCAGCCCTCCTTGTCGAGCGCCTCCGCGCTACGTTCTGGATCGCGGTAATAGCCGTCAAACAAATTATAGCCTCGGATCAGGACCTCCCCGCGTTCTCCGGTCGGTAGTGCACGACCGGTTTCGGGGTCAACGATGCGCACCTCAATCCCGGTCAGCGGAAAGCCAAGTGCCTTGAAGCCTAGTTCGGGATCCATGTCGTAACCGCCGGTGGACACGATACCACTGGCCTCGGTCATGCCGAACGTGCCGCATTGAAGCGCTTGCGGGGTCTTTCTGCGATACGCCTTGGCAACACTCTCAGGCATGACTGCGAAGCAACTATTCATCAGCTTAACGGAACTCATGTCCGTTTTTTCGAAGTCTGGATGCTCAATCATCGCCTGGTGGAAAGTGACAAACGGCAGGAAAAGCATGGTTGCACGTTCCGCCTCAATCTGCTTGAGGCTGGCGCCGGCATCAAAATGGGGCAGGCCATAGAAGGTTCCACCCACCTCCAGGACAGAGAGCATGGCCAGCATCGCGGCTACATGGAAAAGCGGCAAGGGAGACCAGACCCGCTCGTTGTCATCAAACTCCCATCGATTGCGACCTAAATTGGCCGCCTCGCGAACGATTGCCTCGTGGCTCAACAGACAGCCCTTCGGATTGGCTGAGGTGCCCGAGGTGTAGAGGA
>JAGWRJ010000580.1 GCA_028869725.1 Alphaproteobacteria bacterium
GACGCCTTGCAGGCTTGAGACGCCATCGCGCAGGGTTTGGGTGTCTTGCACCACGATGCCGGTGTTCGGGGTGGCGGTGATGGTGTACTGGCTCGACGAGCCCGTGAAAGCCACGGTATCGCTTCCAGTGCCGGTGAACACAGTGTTCGCGGCGGCATGCGCCGTGGCCCCTGGCGTCATGGCGTCGGTGTTCGAGGCGGTGGCGAAGCCGAGGGACTGGAGTACCTGCCAATCTATCACGGACAATGACGTGTTTCCGGTCGCGCCGGCAAATGAATCTGAGATCCCCGTAAAATCGGCCGGGTCAGCCGATTCAAAAGCTGCAAGGCTCGTTTTCCCGCCATCGAGCGAGAAATATCCGCCACTGGTGGTTCCTGATGCTGTTGATGAAGGCTGCCACAGTACACCCGGGGAGGAATAGGTGAAAGCGTCCATGGGGGTGTATGTCGTTGTGCCGCCGGACACCCAGCCGTTGACTCGGCCAAGGGCGTGCGACAGCTCGTGAATGGCAAGCGATACCATCCACGGGCTACCGTTCGCCGGGTCGATGTTGCCTGCTGCGGCGGTGGAAAAGCCAACCATGCCATCGAACGCGGTCGGATAGAGGTTTGGAACGCCAAACGCCTTCGCTTGAGCCGCAGAAAGGACAAGCTCGCTGCCGCCGAACGCGCTGGCCAGCGGCAGGCTTGAAGCAAGCGCGGGCAGGTCGTTTATGTTCAGCTCTTTGGCAAGCTGCCCAAGCACCTGAGCGTTGTTCGATGCGGCCTGCCCAGTGTAGTAGTCGACGAGGACGCTCGAACTGGGCCCGCCTTCACCGTAAGCGCCCGCCGTCATCGCTGTTCCGCCGACCTCGTTCCACCCGACCTGAATTGTCACGCTGGCGGGGTTCAAGATCGCAGCGCCAAGGATGTTCGCGGCCTGCTGAACAGCCGATTGGAACCCTGCCGGTGCGCTGGAAACGCTGCTATCCCACGAAAGATTGATCTGCATTATTTCGATTTCCTTTTGTTATTTTTCCGAAAAAATTACCCGGTTGAGTTGAGAGGGGGTTAAAAGCGCAATGGGATGTGCCCCCAGGCCGCGCCGATGCCGCTGATCAGCCCCGCGACGGCCGCCGATCCGGCGAGGATGAGGGCGAAGACGAAAAGACGTTTCATCTGAAACTTGAGGTCGTCCACGAGGTGCGCCCAAAAGGTGCCACGTGATCCGTTGTGAAGCAGGAAGTTGCCTTGTTCTGTTTTGCTCATTTCAAAAACTCCTTTAAAAATCAGTCAGCCATCATCGCGCTGACGGTGCGCGCGGCCAGAACCCCCCGCAGGTAAACTGCCCGGTTTGCGAGAGCGGCCAGCATGTCCTCGATGGACTCCAGATCGGCCAGGTGTCGGCGCAGCTCGTCAATCTTGCAGGTGGTCGGAGACCAGTTATCGGTTTTCCGGACGGTGTTCAGAAAGATCCTGCCAACGGTTTTATCAGTGACTTTCTTTGCCTTTGCCATTTTTAGACGCTCCTTGGTTGTTTTTTAAAACCCTTCCCTTTGGGAAGCCGCGCTCCCTCCCGAAGGGAGGGCGGGGGGAGGGGTGGTTTCTGCGGCCGACGAGCAAGGCA
>JAGWRJ010000581.1 GCA_028869725.1 Alphaproteobacteria bacterium
CGACGACGAAGGCGGCGAAGGCTACACGCTCCTCTGGTCTCGGCCGCGCAAGACCGGCGAGTAAGGCTCGCTCCCCAAGCCCTGCCCGGAGCAGATCGGGCGGGGCTCCTTTTTGGAGTCCTTGGCAAGACGCTTTCTCTCGACGCTGCCAGCTGGCTCCGCTTTAGCCCGGTCCTATGACCTTCGCTTCGGCGGTTTGGGGCGCTCCTCGCGAGATTCTTCGTCAGGCAAAACAAGATCGACGTGGCTGACGCCTAGCGTGCTTGCCAGTTCAAAGAGCGTCACCACCGTTGGATTGCGCCGACCACGTTCCAAATCGCTGATGTATTGTTGAGTAAAGCCGGAGGCTTCGGAGAATTTCTCCTGCGTGAAGCCCTTCCGCTTTCGCAGCCTTGCGAAATTCCGACCCACCAACTTGCGCATATCCATCTGCGCAAGTTGCGTCTTTACATATTATGAGGTTTATCTCCTATAATATGTATTCCCAAGCTGATGACGGTGTCGGGAATAAAGGCTAAAGTGCGGCTTTCAGCGAGCATCTGCTGGGCGTAGGGCGGCTGTGGGCGCATTTGTTGTGGTCTCATAGGATTCTCATGCAAACACCGCCCCTTGATCCAGATGTCGCAGAATCGGCGCCCACCGATCCGGTGTTGACGACCTATGACGAGGAGCATCTGGTGACATATTGGCGACTGCTTGATGCTGGGGCCGACAGCGCCGATTGGAAAGAAGTGGCACGAATCGTGTTGCACATCGATCCCGATCGCGAACCCGAACGCGCTCGCAATGCATTCGACAGCCATATGGCGCGCGCAAAATGGATGGCAGACCACGGCTACCGACATTTGCTTCGCGGCGGCGCCACCAAATAGCAAAATCTTGTCACCTGGAATTTGCAATCGAGAACAGATTCCTCCCGCTGACGCGTGATCGCCTGCGCGCATCACGCAATGCGCAATTGGTGACTTCCCTGACAACCGAAGGCTTCATACACATTGCGGCGCAATCGCCTTACGGCAGGGGATCAGAGCAATGTCCGAGTTCGATTGGCGCTCGCCGGACGCGTATCAAGCTATCAAGTCAGGGGACAGGCCGGACTTCGCGTGGGAAACACTGCGGCGAAGTCCCAACTATCGAATTGCCTACCGGGATGCTCGATCGAGCGGACAGGTAACTTCCGAATTCCGGAGGAGATGGGGCGTCTGCTTTCGCTCATGACCCGCAGGGGTCCTTTAGCGAGCAGCCGATCTTCTGGGCGCCCGAGGCCTTGCCTTCGGTCGTTCCGATCGTTCGGAGCGCATCTGGCTCGGAAGCCACTGGAGCAAGGCTAGCGATTGCCGATCTTGCATCGGGCAGCATCAGACAGGCGGCCGATGGCTGGTACGCCGTGGTGCACATTCAGGGAGCGCAACATCACCTGTGGCTGAAAGAGGCGCCGCAGGTGAGTGCCTCTTATGCGGCTGAACTGCCGCTCGATGCGGACTATGAGATCCGCGCCCATGCCTCACTTCGGTTGTGGCGCGCGATCAACGGGCACTCGCCGGGACCTTCTTTCCGTCGACTTTCGGCACAGCAGCGCGAGCGATTGGCCTTGGCGCTGCGGGCGCTCGACGGACACATGGATGGCGCCTCTTACCGTGCCATCGCGGAAGTGCTGTTCGGCCGAAAACGCGTCCCTGAACGCGCCTGGAAAACCCACGAACTGCGCAGCCGCACTATCCGCCTGGTGCAGGCCGGCTTGGCCCTGATGCGTGGCCGCTATCGCGCATTGCTCCGCCCACCATCCCGCAACGAATAGGGCAGGGATGCCGAAAATCATCCCGAAATCTTCGGCATCCCTCTAAGCCCTCCCACTCCGCCATCGTGTCCGGCGACGCGCGGCCCAACGCGGCCGCGCTCCAGACGATCACGGAGCCTCGAAAATGTCCGATGTCAACGCCGGCTTGCCGCAGCGATACCTGCGCACGCCCGAGGCCGCGCGCTTTCTTGGCCTGTCTGGCCGCACCCTGGAAAAACACCGTACCTATGGCACCGGGCCGACCTATCGCAAGCTGGGCGGCCGCGTCGTCTATGCCCTCGAAGATCTGAAAGCATGGGTTGACCGCGGCGCCAAGACCTCGACCAGCGATCCCGGCAAAGGCACGGTCTTGCCCGCCAAACGGCACACGCCTCTTCCTTATGCCGGCAAGGAGCGGCGCTGACCATGTCGGACCGCAACTCCTCTGCTGATGGACGGCGGCACTCCGAGCGCGACCAACTCGATCTGTTTCGCGCGCTTCCCGGCGATCTGGCGCC
>JAGWRJ010000582.1 GCA_028869725.1 Alphaproteobacteria bacterium
AGTATCGACTGCCGGGTTTCGCAGGTTGCCGAGCGGGGCCCCTCCGATCATCACCCCATCGTCCTTGATCTCAGCGTGGCCGCAGACTGAGCAGGGCTCCGCGGGATGGCGCTGTCTCGCAAGATCCTGCAGTTCAAAATCAGATGCCAAAATATGATCCGGCACCTCTGTGCGGCTCTTCCGCCGGCATGCCGCAAGGTTTGTCTCTGACGCAGCGATGCGACCATAATCGGCGTTCCGCCAGGCGCATGGCGTCTGCGACAGGACGTGCCGGACGCGATGCGCGAGGATGGATTTGCACTCCCGGTTGGCTTAGGACTGGGATGCTACACAATCTGAGGCGACGCGACATGGAAAGCCCACGCAAAGACCTTGGCCGGATGAACGATCTGGAGGCCATTGGCGCCCTGCTTGAGGTCAAGGGGCTCAGACTTGTCGATGTCGGCTGCGCCTCCGGTGCGCAAGACCGCGAGCTGGTCGGCCGTGGTGCGACCGTCCTCGGTGTCGAGCCCGACCCGGTTCAGGCAGAAAAGAACCGTAAGGCGGAGCCGCTTCCTGGCCTCACATTTGTCGAAGCCCGCGCGCAGGCACTGCCCGCAGAAAGTCAGAGCATGGACGGCGTGTTCTTCTTCCGCTCCCTGCACCATGTGCCGATGGAGGCGATGGATGCAGCGCTCGGTGAAGCTGCGCGCGTTCTGCGAGCCGACGGATTTTTATGGGTCGTGGAGCCTGGCATGACTGGCACGCATTTTCCTCTGATGCGTCCGTTCCACGACGAGACCGAGGTCCGCAACGCCGCTCAGGCGGCACTTGCCCGCAATGGCTCCAGGCTCTTCGAGAGCGTCGAACTCTTCCAGTATTTTGTCTATCCGCGCTTTGCCGACTTTGCGACCTTCGTGAACCATGTCACGGGCCAGACCTTCAACAACATCCGCCGCAGCCAGGTCGAAACCGATGATGTACGTGCAGCATTCGAGGCCGGCCGTACCAAAGATGGCGACTATGTCTTCGAGCAGCCGATGCTTCTTAATCTCTATCGCAGGCCAAAGTCCGCGCACTGAACGGCAGGCGCACACCCTGCTGCGCAGAGCCTGCCCGGGCGCGGTCCGAATCCTGTGAACATTCGCCCCTCGTCTAATAGGTGATGGTCAGAACGGCGAGGGTGTGTCCGCCGACTGCGGCATGGCTCTGTGTCGTGTCCCCATCGGGTCGTAAGGCGTCTGCTGTCTGCGCGCGCACGGCGATGGTGGGCGCAATACCGCTGGCGCAGGATGCATCGAGCGAGGCGCGGACACGCTGCTGCATCGCAGCTCTTTGAGGGAGTGCCGGCTCGATACTATTGGGTGCTGCAACCTCGCAGTGCGAGATAACATTTGCGCTCACCTGAAAACGCACAGAAGCCGACGATCCGGTCCGGGTGGCGGCGCGGACAACCGGCACGGGATGCACGAGCCCGAGGACACTACCTTCGACGAGCGCGGCGACTGCAAGAAATCCAAAACCGGTGCGCATCGGAATCCCCCGTTTCCTGAGCGCGATTCAATCCTGCATTGGTTGCGGAGCCGTTAGCAGGAAGATGTGACCTGCGCCGCCCCCTTTCGGATCTGTCAAAAAGCCTAGTCCCGCCGCAGCAATCGTTCAATAGTTGATGGTGACGACGATGGTGTCGGCGTAATTTCCGGCGCGGACGATCTGCTGCGGAGGAATCTGTCCATAGACCGTCAGATCCGTGCGTTGACGACGCCGCGTGGCAGTCATCGATCCCGAGAGGGTAGTGCTGCCGCCGGTGCCATCCCCCCAGATCGTCGTGTGGGCGCTATCGGTATAAAGATTATAGGCGAGCTGATCGCCTGCACCCAGCATGAGGCGGGTGGCGAAGCTGCCCGAAAGGCCGTGACTTAAGGCCACCTCATAGGTCACCAGCTCCGGACTTCTGGTGGTCCAGCAGGAAAGACGCAGTTGTGAGGTCGAACTCGTCGGTGTTGGCGAGACAGGATCGAAGTGGCCGAAGCGCAGTCCGGTTGCCGATACCGAACAGGTGCAGGAGAGACAGGCTGCCGACGCCGGGGCGCTGAGTCCGCAGGCAAGAAGCAGGGCAAGCGCGGCGTGTCTGAGAAACGATTGCGGCATCAGTGTCCTCCAATGAAGGTGCAGACAAGGGGGCCGATCCGCGGTTGCAGAACCCCTTTGGGAATATTCGGGACACGCACGCGGCAGTTTCCCGCGTCCCAGGAGGCGGACAAGACGCTCCCGTCATGAATATCCTGGACATAGACGTCGCCATCATATCCTGAGAACGCAGCGTCGGCACGCCCGTCGACGGTGATGGGAACTCCGGCGGGGAAGGGGCGACCACCTGGCAGCATCAGCGAGATCACCGCGCCGGCAGATTTGTGTACCGCAAAATCGGCAACAACGCCGGTGCCATAGGCGGGCACCAGCGTTGTCGCCGAGTGTGTCATGGTCGCCGACAGTGGCAGGTCACGCGGATCGATCCGGATGTGATTGTCCTGATAGGGAGCAAGCTGCGGCAGTGGAAGGCGTCCGTCTGAATCCGTCCGTCCGACGAGCTGGTTCTCCTGGTAGACACGCACATCGCGATAGCCAGACACTGATGCCACACCAAAGGCCGAGCCCAGATCGCGCGCGGCAAAAACGGTACCGTCGCTATAGGCGAGCGACCCGTCAGACAAAATTCTTGCGGCCACGCCGTTCTGCGTATCGGCGACGTCAGTGGTGATGGTGCTCACGCTGTTGCGCCAGATGAGGGTTCCGTCGGCGCGGGTGTAATTGCCTGGAGTAGCGCTGAGATCATATCCGAAGCCGGTGCCGAAGGGGGCGCTTTTCTGGTACTCGAGGCGTCCGCTCGTGCCCACCGCATCGGAATTAAATCCCGCGTCCGCAGAGGCTTGGCTGCCCAAGGGTACGGTGACCAAGAGTCCGAAGGCGGTCGCTGAACCTCCCGGGCTGTTGTGGCTGACTTGTGCAAAGGCGTTGACATAGGCGCGATCCGATACCGGCACGCTGTAGCTGAGGCCCACGACCTGGGTGCGGCTATGATCTGCCATCGAAAGCAGCGTGAAGTTTGCTGCGATCTCTCCGAAGCTGCCGAGCGAGAGGCTGGTATAGGCCTCGGCTTCCTTCAGATACTGCGCGGCAGCATAGCTGACGCCGGTGGGAAGATAGGTCTGGCTTGCGACCTGGTAGCTGAGCGAGGCGCTCCAGATCCGTCCGATATAGCTGTAGGCTGCACGTCCCAATACACCGTCGCCGCGGCCGCTGTGGCTTCCTGCCACCGCAGCCGAGAACTCGCCGAGGGTGGGTACAACGAAGGTGGCGTCGAGCCCTGCCAGCTGGGTCGTGGAGCCGATGTCGACATGAGCTTCCGCGGTGAGATCATCGCTGAGGCCGCGCCGATAATTTGCGGTGGCAAGCGGCGTACCGTAGTCGAAACTGCGTTGGGTATAGTCATTGCGCAGGAAGCCGAGGCTCACCGAATAATCATCAAGGCCGGCTTTGAGCAGATGCGATGAGGCGTAATAGGGCACGGTGATGGTCTGCTGGACGCCAAGGACATTGGCAATGGTGAAGGCAATGTTGCCGGAGCCTGTCACGGCTGGGATCTGCTGGATGTCGAACGGGCCCTGCGGCACCGTGCTGCTGAACCGCAGCGCGTCATTGACATAGGCCTGCACGGTCGACGGCAGCGCCGCCTGTCCGGAGAAGCTCGGCATCGGAATGTAGATGAACTGAGGCTGGAGCCCGAAGTCGGTGCCGAACTGGACACCGCCGAAGCGCACCGGACCTGCCCAGTCCGTTCCGCGCGAAATGGCATCACCAAGTGTAAGTCGGGTCATGGCATCGGGATCATCGTGAACAAGGCTCGTATCCAGGCGGATAAGGTGGTTTGCCGGCGAACCGTTGGTGCCTGTGATCTGTAGCGACATGGTGTTGGTGACAACGCCCCAGCTGTTCGAAAGGCCGGTGTCGAGAAAGGCGCCGGCCGAGACCTGTCCATCCGAAACC
>JAGWRJ010000048.1 GCA_028869725.1 Alphaproteobacteria bacterium
AGCCTGTGGAAGCGATCGGGCCACTGGGACAACTACCAGGAAAACATGTTCTTCACGGAGTCGGAAAAGCGCGAATACGCGCTCAAGCCGATGAACTGCCCGGGACATGTGCAGATTTTCAACGCCGGGCTTCGCAGCTACCGCGATCTGCCGCTGCGCTACGGCGAGTTCGGCGCCTGCCACCGCAACGAGCCCTCCGGGGCGCTGCACGGGCTGCTGCGGGTGCGCGGCTTCACCCAGGACGACGGCCACATCTTCTGCACCGAGGAGCAGATCGAGTCCGAGGTGGCGGCGTTCCATCGTCAGGCGCTGAAGGTCTACGGTGACTTCGGTTTCGGCGACATCCAGGTGAAGATCGCGTTGCGCCCGGACAAGCGTCTCGGCGACGACGCCACCTGGGACAAGGCCGAGCATGCGCTGCGCGCGGCGCTGCGCGGCGCCAGCGTGGAATGGCAGGAATTGCCCGGCGAGGGTGCGTTCTATGGCCCGAAGATCGAATATCACCTCAAGGACGCCATTGGCCGCACCTGGCAGCTGGGCACCATGCAGGTGGACTTCATGATGCCCGGCCGCCTGGGCGCCGAGTACGTGGACGAGCACAGCCAGCGCCGCCATCCGGTGATGCTGCACCGGGCCATCGTCGGCTCGATGGAGCGCTTCATCGGCATCCTGATCGAGCACCATGCCGGCCTGCTGCCGCCGTGGCTCGCACCGGTGCAGGCGATGGTGTTCAGCATCACCGATGCCCAGGCCGATTACGTCCGCGAAGTGGCGCAAGCCCTTGTCGACAAAGGTTTCCGGGTGGAGGCCGATTTGCGCAATGAGAAGGTCGGCTATAAAATCCGCGAACATACGTTGCAGAAAGTGCCCTACCTGCTTGTCGTCGGAGATCGCGAGAAGGAGTCCGGGGCGGTTTCTGTGCGTACCCGTTCGGGTGAGGATCTGGGCAGCATGCCGCTGGCCGACTTCATCGGGCGGTTGCAGGCCGAGACGCAACGCTGAAGGCGTTGCACGGCCTAATCGAAACTTCTTCTGGAGGATAGTGGTATCGCTACCACCGACAACAAGGGTAATCGCCGTAACCTGGAAATCCGCGTTCCACGCGTACGCGTGATCGGCGCCGATGCCGAGCAGCTCGGCATCCTCACCCGCGACGAGGCGCTGGCTTTGGCGCAGGAAGCGGGGATGGATCTGGTCGAAATCCAGCCGAACGGCGACCCGCCGGTCTGCCGCATCATGGACTACGGCAAGTTCAAGTTCGAAGCCCAGAAGAAGGCGCAGGCCGCCAAGAAGAAGCAGAAGCAGGTCGAGATCAAGGAAGTGAAGTTCCGTCCGGTCACGGACGTGGGCGACTACGAGATCAAGCTGCGCAACATGCTTCGCTTCCTTGAGGAAGGCGACAAGGTCAAGGTCACCATCCGTTTCCGCGGCCGCGAGATGTCGCACCAGGACCTGGGCCAGGAAATGGCCAAGCGCATCCAGGCCGACATCGGCGAGAACGGCCAGGTGGAATCCTTCCCGCGCCTGGAAGGGCGCCAAATGGTCATGATGATCGGCCCCAAGAAGAAGCAGTAAGTCAAACGGCAGCCTGCGGGCTGCCGTTTTGCATGGGGGCTGTCGGGTTTGAAGGCGGCGTCACGGGGTGGCGCAAGCCCCCATTTTCCCGTACCATTGCCAGTTCGATCCGCCAGGAAGGGTCGTGAACCGATGTCGGCAGGACGGAAAGCGCGGCCTTGCGGTCGCCGCCGAATCAGTCAGAAACC
>JAGWRJ010000583.1 GCA_028869725.1 Alphaproteobacteria bacterium
GATAGAGCGTGCCGTGCCGTACCACGCGACCGCTGGTGGTAAGATATACCCCTACATCACGAAAATTTAGTTGAAACAGGGCCGCCGTCATTTTTTTCTTCCGAGGGTTTAAACAGTTTTTGGTCCGCTGCCCCAAACGCTTCAGCTCACACCTTCCAGACTAATGGCAGCGTTTCGGGTTGGATCATACCAAGATGGAATGACACTTTTTGGTCGGGCTTTACCCGAAATTCAGGGATAAGCCGCAGAAATTCTTCCATTGCGATGCGCAGTTCACGTCGCGCCAAATGGATACCCACGCAAAGATGCGGGCCATATGCGAAGCTGACATGACGCGGCATACGATCCAGCCGGACTTCATGCGCATTCTCATATTCTTGAGGATCCCGGCCGGCCAAAGTGGTCGACATTGCCACCTTATCTCCGGGCTTCATGACCACGCCTTTGAAGATCGTTTCCTTTTTACAGGTCCGGAAGGTCGTTACCGCCGCATAGGCACGCATCATCTCTTCAATCCCGTTCGGAATGCGGGAAGGGTCGGCGCGCAGGAAAGCTTGATCAGCCTGATTACGGGCTAAATGCAGAAATTGTAGGCCCATATTCGTTGAAACCGTGTCGAGCCCACCGATGAACAAATTGAAGGTGAAACCAACAAGCTCATCTTCGGTAAGGTGACGCCCATCGATTTGAGCCTTTACTCCGTACGAAATCAGATCATCCCGAGGATTTGCCCGCCGATCGTTAATCTCCTGACGTAGATAATCAACCACGGTTCGCGTCGCTTCGGCAATCTTGCCGAGATCGTGGTTATGCAACAGCCCCATCTCCCACTCCAGAAACTGGCCAGTGCGCTCAAGAGGAAGTCCCATAAGTTCCAAAAAAATCTTGATAGGAAACTCGAATGCGAAATCGCTCATGAACTCGCATTCGCCCTTACGCTGAAACCGCTCAATGAACTCGACGGCGTAAGCTCGAATTCGCTCTTCAAGCGCCGCCATCGCCTTGGGCGTAAAGATCGGGTTAACGAAGGCTCGATAGAGAGCATGCATTGGTGGATCAGTCTCTGCAGGCAAGAGATTCCAATTCTCGCCGATCAACTTGGAAAAGGGAGAAAAATCCTTATTGGAAAAGTGCTCGGTATCGAAATAGAGATCCCGCAGATCTTGGGTCTTACGTACGATCCAAGCCGGCGTCCCGCCTGGGTAAGCGTGTAGCGCGTAGAAAATTTCAGGCCCTTCATGAATAGCGCTCGCCCATTCGAACGGATTCTCATCAGTTGTATTACCAAAGATGAATGGAAAGGGACGAACGAGATTTTCCGGCACGTGCGCTGGCAAGTTCTGGCTAGTGCTTGTCACAGACATCTACAATATTCCTTCTTGTAGGATCACAACCCAATAGGAGCGGGACTGTCGGATACCTGCTGATTTGCTGATGCCGTTGCTTTGCGGGGTCGCGAAACGTGCGGCACAATCTACAAAGACTGAGCGACGACGGCTGCACGACGAACAGCAGCAACGGTTCTCTCCTTCTTCCCAAGTAAGTTATGCGGCAAGGCACGCACCAACGATCTAGGATCGTCATAAGTATCCCTAAATACGGTCGAAAGCAGCATCACTGGGGTGCCTCGAGCCACATCACTTTCGCCAAAGATGTTTCCCGGCTTGCGTCCTGCGCAACGCTGGCACCGGATTCGTCAGTACCGCCCGCAATCACACCCCGGGGCCGTATTCGCGATGCCGAGAACTGCCTTGCTTAGCTAGATCGTCCTGTTCGTATTTCCTGGATAATCCTGCATCCGGCTCCAACCAAGTCCCCTATCGCAGTATAGGTGCCAGGCTGGCGGCAGGCGGCACCATCAGGTGGTAAAGGGAGAGCAACATGTCACCAGCATTGAAGGGCAAAGTGGCCATTGTGACCGGAGCGGCCCAGGGAATAGGGGCAGCGACCGCAAGGCTCCTCGCCCAGCGTGGCACGTTAGTCGTGGTTGCCGACATAAACGATGTTGGCGCGCGCGCCGTGGCGGCCACC
>JAGWRJ010000584.1 GCA_028869725.1 Alphaproteobacteria bacterium
CGATGGTTGTCTTGCTGTTTGTGCCAAAGCTGCTGGCTACCGCGTTGGTCTTGCGGAACGGGCGGCTTCGTCGTGCCCATGGCGGAACAGTCTCGATTCTAGCAAGCGTGCTGCTGGAGAATCTGTTCTCCGTACTTCTGGCGCCCATCATGATGCTCTCTCAAACAGGCTTTGTTGCGAGCATTCTTATGGGACGAAACTCAGGCTGGAAAAGTCAACGGCGTGACGAAGGGGGTTCTGGCTGGAAGGCGCTGGTGAGCCGCTTTATGCCTCACACCATTCTTGGTGTTGCCGCCGCAGCCTTTGTTTGGAAATTTCTTCCTGAGTATGTGTGGTGGCTGTCGCCCGTCATGGTCGGGCCAGTGCTCGCCTTGCCTCTCGCCGCAATGACGGAAAGCGTGCGGGTAGGGCAGTTGGCGCAGCGGTACGGACTGTTTGTGGCGCCTTGGGAAACAGGTGCGGCTCCCCTGGTTGAAAAGGTACAGTACCTGGTGAGGAGTGCGGAAGGTAGACAGAGATTGGCTGCCTGAGTACGAAGGCAGCATCGGCCCGCCCATACTGCGCTAAAGCGAAGCGGAAAGCGCCCGGATTGCGACCTGATACACGCGGTCGCTTGGGAATCAACGGCCACAAATCATAGTGGCAGCCGGTGCCGCTCCCATCCCTATCGGCCATATGACAGGAGGGGTTAAGCTTGTCCAGGAACGTTGCGTGTCCTCACTCCGCTGCCATTCTCGTGGCAGCGAGAGGGAGGTCCTGTGCGGTCTTAAATTCCAATGTACCGTCGTCAATGCGACCATAGCGCAGCGTGACGAGGTCCAGAGCGTAGTTTTGATACAGCTTCCAGGGTCTCTTGTTTCCCTGCTTTGGCAGATAGGCAAGTGCGCGCTGTACATAGCCGCTCGTGAGATCAAGCCATGGCTCCTCGCCGACGAGGGGATCAACGCGACGCGGTGTAACTTGCAAATAGCCGTGCTCCGACATGTGGTTCATGAGCCGACAGATATATTCGCAAGTCAGGTCGCACTTCAGAGTCCAGGATGCGTTGGTGTAGCCAAAGGAGGAGGCAAGGTTCGGCACGTCGGAATACATGAGTCCCTTGTAGGAGAGGGTTTTTGACATGTCGACGGGATGTCCATCGACGAACACCTTCATGCCTCCAAGTACTTCGAGCTTAAGGCCGGTTGCCGTAACGATGATATCGGCGGGAAGTATCTTCCCGGACTGCAGCTTTATACCCTCTTTGACGAACCGATCGATATGGTCCGTTACAACCTGGGCTTGGCCACTTCGAATAGCCTCAAACATATCGGAATCCGGGATGAGGCATAGGCGCTGATCCCACGGATTATAGCGGGGCGTGAAGTGTGTCTCGACATCGAAGTCTGATCCCAGTTCGTTACGGACCATCTGGATCAGATGCTGCTTGACCTTCTGCGGTTGACGGCGCGCAAGCCTGAAGAAGTACATACCGAAGAGAACGTTTCGCCAGCGGGTGATGCCGTAGGCGAGCTTCGGGGGAAGGTGCTCACGTAGCCAGTTTGCCAGTTTGTCCTGGGCAGGTCGCGACACCATGTAAGTGGGCGATCTCTGCAGCATTGTAACTACGCTCGCCTGTTTGGCGAGCTCCGGCACCAAGGTAACTGCCGTTGCGCCCGATCCGATTACAACCACGCGCTTTCCGCGGTAGTCGAGATCTTCAGGCCAGAACTGAGGATGTACAATTTTTCCGGAAAAGTCCTGTGTGCCCGAAAAGTCGGGTGTGTATCCTTCCCTATAGGAATAATAGCCCGAGCACATGAACAGGAATGAACAGGTATAGCGAACGCGTTTCTTATCTTCACCAACCTCGGCCTCGACGGTCCAGCGTGCCTCGGTGCTGTCCCAACTGGCCGAGCGAACGAGATGCCGGAACCGAATGTGCTGGTCCAGGCGGTTTTCGCTTGCCACCTCCCGCACATAGGCGCGAATCGACGGCCCGTCTGCGATGGCCTTTGCATTGCGCCAGGGCTTGAAGCGATAGCCAAGAGTGTACATGTCCGAATCCGAGCGGATGCCTGGGTAACGAAACAAATCCCAGGTTCCACCGATCGCGTCGCGGCCTTCCAGAATGACAAAGCTGCGTCCGGGGACGCGGTGCTGAAGGTGCCAGGCGGCACCGATGCCTGAAAGTCCGGCGCCTACGATAATCGTGTCAAAGTGGTCCATGACCCAGTCCTGCTCGATTCTGACAAAAACATAAGCGGATGCGCCTTAAATGACAATATGTCAGTTATCGTCGCCAACAATTATTACGCTGATGTTACCCTTCGCGGACATGCGCGGTGGTGGCAGGCGCGTGCTCGAAGGGCGCCGCGTGCCGGGCAGCCACCGTCCCCGGGTCCTGGCAAGCTTGCCTGTGTAAAGAGTGCAGCTACGACGTCCGCAGATGGCTCTCCGCAGGCGCGGAGCGCGCAAGAGAAGGGCAGGGACGCACGCCGCTATCGGCGGTGACGAAAATCGCGGATGATTTCGCGCGCGGCGTTGTGTCCGGGAGCTCCTGTGACCCCACCTCCAGGATGGGTACCGGATCCACACATGTAGAGGCCCAAAATGGGGCCGCGATAGGCGGCGTGCCCGAGGATCGGGCGAGCCGAGTAAAGCTGGCCGAGATCGAGCGCGCCATGAAATATGTCCCCACTAACCAGGCCAAACGTTTGCTCCAGGTCCAGCGGACTCATGATCTGCCGGGCCAGCACCGACGCTTTGAAGTTGGGGGCAAACCCGTTGACCGTGTTGATGACAAGATCGGCAACTTCATCGCGCCGCTCGTCCCAGGACGTGCCGCCGGGCAGTTCCGGCGCCATGTGCTGGCAGAACAGGCTCGCGACATGACACCCCTTCGGAGCAAGTGTGTCGTCTAGGGTAGACGAGATCACCATCTCGACAATCGGCTGTCGTGCCCAGCCGAAACGACGGGCGTCAAAGTAGGCGTCTTCCATGTAGCGAAGACTGGGAGCCATTATGATACCTGCAGTGTGATGTTCGCCCACTTCCTTGCCGGGCAGACAACGGAATGATGGAAGCTCGCTCAACGCTACATTCATTCGAAAGGTCGCAGAGCCGCAGCGATACTGTGCGATGCGGGTCCTGAAATCTGCTGCTAGCTGACTCTGATCAATCAGCTGTTGGTATAACAGCTTGGGATTGACATTCGAGACAACGGCCTTCGCAGAAATTTTCGTACCATCGTCGGTGACAATGCCCACGGCACGTCCCTTGGCAACCAGAACCTCCCGTACCGCGACGCCGGTTCGAATCTCAACACCTCGCTGTGCGCAGGCGCGCGCCATCGCTTGGGTGATTGCTCCCATTCCTCCTATCGCGTGCCCCCAGGCTCCCTTTTTCCCGTTCACCTCGCCGAAGCAATGATGCAGCAAGACGTAAGCGGAACTTGGCGAATATGGGCTGGCATAATTTCCTACAATGCCGTCAAAACCGAATGCGGCCTTTATAGGATCACTTTCAAACCAGGAATCCAGGTATTGTCCCGCCGAGCTCGTGAATAGTGCCAGAAGATCGCGCTCTGACTCGAGGCCAAGCATGGTCAGCTGCCGCGCGGTAAGCCCAGCTCTGATCAGCTCGCGTATGGCCGCTAAAGGGTGGCCATGGACGCGATTGGGCGGTGTCTGGAGTACAAGCTTGCGCAGTACATCCGCGATACGGTCTAGACGCCGATAATACTCATCGAGGCGTTCTGCGTCGCGTACGGAAAACTTTGATAACTCACTTTGCGTGCGTCCCTCTCCGATCTTGAAATGGCGTTGATCATCCAGAGGCAGAAAGTTGGCGAGTTTTCGTTCCACGATTCTCAATCCGTGGGCATGCAGGTCCAGGTCGCGGATAATTTTGGGATTGAGAAGTGAAACCGTATAGGAGGCTACCGAATTTCGGAATCCAGGATGGAATTCCTCGGTAACCGCTGCTCCCCCCACAACATGGCGTCTTTCGAGAACCAGAGTCCTCAGTCCGCCAGCTGCCAGATAGGCTGCACAGGTCAGCCCGTTATGGCCGCCGCCAATAATCACGATATCGTACAAAGGGTTCCTCGCGCGTCGGTTTATGACAGCGATGCCTGATTGCGGTGAGCTCTGCAAGCGCCATCCACGCGTTGCAGAACCACCTCCGCAGGGCGCGCCCAGGGATCAGGCCATGCCTTGCCCGCGCAGCTTCACCTCCGTGGCGATGCACCTGCGGTCATGACGTCAGCTGAGGCACAAAAGAAGTCTCTGACGCAGCACAGATCGGGGTGCTTCCCATGTAATGACGGATATCCGGAGGCAAAGTGTTAGGCGATCATTCGAGGTGTTACTGGGCGGATTGCGGATGGGGTGAAGGTTGCAACTGGGCTCGGCCCGATCTGCTGCACGAGATGCTGGCGCCGCTCGCGTCGAACTCTGAAGGAGAAAGCGCGACCTCCCCAGACTGCGCACTGCTGACCGGTCTGCAGCCAGCATCAATAAATCGGATCAGATTGCCTCCGCCTGGTACAAGTATAGATCAAGTGAATCGTATACGTATTCAATATCTATTCCGTAATAGATTGCTTTTCTGAGATCCAGGTATAGTCTTCGAAAGGGTGCAGTAATGACCGCGGATACGCGGTCATCGGCGTGGATGCGAGCTGGTGGCTGATGGACAAGAGAGATACCGAGCTGCGCTACGCGGAATTGATCGAGCCGGGCGGAGGAGCCGGTGCCGACTGGGATGACTTTCGCATATTCCTCGAGGTTATCCGCTATGGAAGCTTCAACAAGGCTGCAGCCAAGCTGAAGATGACACAGCCCACGGTCAGTCGGCGTCTCACTCGCCTTGAGCAGGCAGTCGGTTCGCGTCTGTTCGACCGTGACCGACGAGGTCCTCGCCTCACCTTGGAGGGGCAGCGTGTCTACCATGAGGTGAGCTCCGCCCAGCTGGCGCTCACGCGTGCGGTGGCCCAATCCGGACACATTCGTCCGCCGCTTGTCGGCGACTGTAAAGTACTCATGAGCGAAGCGCTCGCCACCTACTGGGTAACGCGCTTCATCGCGCTTTTCTTCAATCGACATCCTAATGTGGAACTAAAACTCTTCGGTACAAATGAGATTACAGCCGAAAGGCGGGACGCGTGCGATATGCACGTCCACTATTATGAACCGGCAGATCACGAGCGTGGTGCCTTGCGACTTGGAATGTTGCACTTTATTCCGTTTGCCAGCCGTGAATACCTTCAGCGGTATGGTACGCCTCATTCCGTCGACGACTTGAGAAATCACAGGTTACTCGATCAGGCGTTGCACCTGAGTGATGTAAGCAACTGGGTCCACTGGATGCGACAGAAGCCAGTCACGCGCACTTCGTTCTTCACCAATCTGAGTGGGAGTCTCGCAGAAGCTGTTCGCAGCGGTGCCGGTATTGCGATGATGCCGACCTATGGCGCAGCGCTTGATGAACAGTTTATCCCGCTGGAGATAGGTGTCCGATATCAGACGCCTCTGTCGTTGTCTGTCACGCGTGATGCTGGTCTGCGCTGGCCTGTCCGTACAGTCTTTGAGTTTCTTCGAGGCACGGTGTTCGACCACGCAGCGATGCCCTGGTTTTCGATCCAGTACGCAACCCCGCAGGCCGATTGGCCGGAGCTGTTGCGTCGCTACATCGCTGATGCGGAGGCTATGCCGCTAGAGCCTGAGCTCGAAGATGTCGATCTCTGACGTGGCCATTAAGCGTTAAACTTGCTGGCCGCCGTGATCATTTTTTCGATACGGCAGATGTATAGTCGATGAGAACCAGCGAGGAGGTGCTCGACCGAGCTCTAGAGGCTTTCGGGGACGCGTGCGACACCTATGTCATTGCGACCAAGGCGTTCAACCCGATGGGTGAGGCCGCAATCAAGTGTGGACTTTTCAAGCACGCACATTATGTCGACGGGTGGTACCAGTCTGCGACGGCTGAGGATGGATCATGTAGATCACTATCAGATCCACAGGTTTTATCCATATACGACAACGGCGGAGGCGATCGAGGTTCTCCAGCTCTCCACCACGTGGTCTAGGCAGGAAAGGCGCTCTGTGTGGGTGCTTCACCCATGGATTGGCGGTAGTTTGCTACCTGTCTGCACACGGCGCGAGCGATGAATATGTCGCGCTTCGTGTTCACGCAGAACCATTACAATCTCCGGTATCGTGACGAGGAGTGGGGGCGGTCTCAACGGGTCGACGCAACACCATCTAACGTAAGATTATCGTGGAGGTGATGCAAATGGACCAACAAGGGCAGATTAGGCTGACGCCGCAGCAGCATAGAGAACTCTGGGATCGGTGGAAGTCCGGGGAGTCTGTAAGCGATATCGGACGCGCGCTGGGTAGGGTTCGGTCGGGTATCCACAAGTGGCTGGCCTTACGCGGTGGCATTGCGCCCTCAGCTCGTCGGCGATCGGCCCGATCATTATCGTTAGCGGAGCGAGAAGTCATTTCCCGAGGTCTTTCGAACGGGCATTCGATACGAAGGATAGCGGCGGATTTGGGCCGCGCGCCCTCAACGGTCAGCCGAGAAGTCAGGCGCCATGGGGGGCGCCAGACGTATCGAGCCCATCAGGCGGATCGCCGTGCCTGGGACATGGCTCTACGACCGAAGCCCTGCGCATTGCGTCTTAATTCCGAGCTGCGGCGGGTCGTAGCGAGTAAACTGTGCTTGGATTGGTCGCCCGAGCAAATCTCTGCTTGGCTGAAGCTTCGATATCCCGACGAGCCAGCTATGCGCGTATCTCACGAAACGATTTACCGCAGTCTGTTTGTGCAGGCACGTGGCGTGCTGAAAAAGGAGCTGCAGCGGCATCTTCGAACCAAACGCATCATGCGCAAATCG
>JAGWRJ010000585.1 GCA_028869725.1 Alphaproteobacteria bacterium
CCCCGAACGCGCCGCCCACTCAGGCTCCAGCCCATGCCGTCCCCGTGTCTACAACTTTGTCGCTTTGTCTACGACTTTATTGTCATGTCTACGACTTTATTGGCAAGGAACAGTTGTCGTTGATTGACTAAAGTTGTGGATATTTTTCCTAAATAGCGTATGCTCGTGGGGTGCACTGGAAACCCGACCCCCTGCTCTATCCACCCTACCTGCGGGCACGGATCAGGCGTCGCCGCGGCATTGGGAGCGGCCCCCACTATGTCCCCTGGCTGAAGGTCCGCGACGTGCCGTCGCGTGGCACGTCATTGGTGAGCCGCGGGGTGTTCAGTGGCAGATCGCACCATCTGCTGTCTGAACTGGAGGCCATCTATTTCTATCTTCTGGAAAGACGCCCCGGCGTTGCCGAGATCCGCGAGCAGTGGCCCATCTTGGACATGGATCGAACGCTGGAGTTGTGCGCGAGGTTCGCTGTACGCCCACGCATGCGAAACGGCTATCCCGAGCCGTTCACCATCGACTTCCTAGTCACCGAGCGGGTCGATGGCCGGCTGACGCACCGGGCCGCCAGCGTCAAATCGCCAGAGGACGCCCGAAATCCTGATATACGGCTGCGACTGGCCGTCGAACACGCCTGGTGCCAAGATCGCGGCATACCCTGGACTCTCGTTGACACGCAACGCTTCGACAAAACCATGCTGGAGACGCTGCGCTTCATACGCGGGTGGTTCCGCCACCAGTACGTTCCCGATACCGCGTTGGAGGAACGCTTCGTGGCGCAGTTCGCTGCCCACCACGCACCCAACCGGTTGCTGAGCGAGGTGCTGGCCCGCGTGTCGCGGTCGCTTCGAAAGCCAGTCGCCGCAACGGAGGACGTTTTCCGCTACTGCGCCTGGTCAGGCCGGATCCAGCTTTCGCTTGCACACCGCCTTGCAATGGACGCGCCCGTCGTCCTGACCGCAGACCTCGTACATGCCTAACTTCCAGATGCTCCCGAACAACCCAGCTCTCACTGCCGGGCTGGTTCTTCGCATCGGGACAGAGTCTCATCGCTACTTGCGACTCACGCACGTCTTCCGGACCTGCGTATACGGCATGTGGGTTGGCGCCCCTGAGGCGGCCCGATACGCGCGCCGGCCCCACGTGATACCGCTGCGCGATCTGCAGACGCTCGCTGCATCTCCGTCAGCGGCTTGGGGACGCCTAGTGCTGCCGCCTGCCTTGTCGACCGAGCCGGAGGATGGTTCCGACAAGGCCGCACTGCTCGATAGTGCCTGGGACCTAGTGCAACCGCTGGTCCAGGCATTTCAACGTGAGTCCAATCTTTCCCGCCAATCCTTTACCTCGCTAATACGCCAGCGCGCCGAGGAGACGGAATCCAGTCCGTCCACGGTGCTGCGAACCTTGCTGAGGTATTACTACTTCGGCGGTACGCGCGTGGCGCTGCTCCCTCTACCCCCGGGAGTCAAACCCGGCCAGGTGCCTTATGCGGACGATGCCGAGGCTGGCCGTCCCCCGCAGCGGCGCCGTGGACGCCAGAGCGCCCTTGCCCCTGAGCTGGGGCGCAACGAGTTCATCGTGCGTTCCGAAGACATCCAGGACATGGTTGATTGTTTCAAGCGGCTGCTAGCCAAAGGCCCTACCTTCAAGACCACGGCCCACGAAGACTACCTGGCCCGAGAGTTCCGCACGCGTCACAGGGCGCTCTATGACAAATACGTCGCTCGTGAAATTCCTGAGCCGGTCACGATCCGGCAGTTTCGCAACTACTTAGATGAGCACCTGAGGATCACTGAGGAACTGGCCAGAAATGTGCGTACCCATACGCGCAATCCAGGCTTTACGGGCAACGTGCGTGCCGCAGGTCCTGGGGAGATCTACGAGATCGACGCCACTGGCGGACGGCTGAATCTGGTTTCCAGCGACGAGCCGCCGGTGCTGGTCGGCAAGCCCACGATCTATCTGCTCATTGACCGGTGGAGCCGATTTGTCGTCTCGGCCTACATCTCGCTGCGACCGGCCTCCTATGAGGAAGTGCGCCACGCGCTCCTCGTTGCCTTCACTTCGCGGGAAGCCCGATTCAACCGGCTCGGCATCAACGTCACTGACGAGCGCTGGCCCGTGGGGCGGATGCCCGCCGTGATCTGCCCCGACCGCGGCTCCGACTTCATGAGCGAATCGATGGAGCAGAGTGTCGTCAACGACCTGCGCATCGATCTGACCCCATTGCCGCCACTATGCCCGGA
>JAGWRJ010000586.1 GCA_028869725.1 Alphaproteobacteria bacterium
GCCTCGCTCAACGGCACGATGGGAAGGCGCACCTCGTCACGGCACAGGCCAAGCAGCGCCGCACCGTACTTTGCCGGCGCCGGACTGGGCTCGCAGAACATGGCGTCGTGTAGCACGATGAGCCTGTCCTGCAGAGTGCGCGCTGCCGCAAAGTCGCCGCGCATACACGCCTCCTGGAACTGCGAACA
This sequence comes from Alphaproteobacteria bacterium, assembly GCA_028869725.1. Taxonomy (GTDB): domain Bacteria; phylum Pseudomonadota; class Alphaproteobacteria; order Micropepsales; family Micropepsaceae; genus Rhizomicrobium. The sequence continues at coordinate 189 of JAGWRJ010000586.1, forward strand.
TAGCCGCGGGGCAACGTTGGCAGTCACCGAGATACAGCCATGCCCTCCATGTGCCATATAGCCCAGCGTCGTTGCATCCTCGCCGGAAATCAGCCGCCAGGACGGTCCGCAAGCAAGGCGTTCGCGGCTTGGACGGGCCAGATTGCCGGTTGCATCCTTGACCCCGATGATGTTGGCGATGCGCGCCAAACGGGCCATGGTTTCGACCGAGATATCCACGATCGACCTTCCGGGGATGTTGTAGAGCAGGATCGGAATGTCCACGGCATCGGCAATTGCCGCAAAATGGCGATAGAGTCCCTCCTGCGAGGGCTTGTTGTAGTATGGCGCGACTGACAGCACCGCATCGGCGCCGACAGACTTGGCGTGTCGGGTCAGCTCGATGGCCTCTGCGGTTGAGTTCGAGCCCGCACCGGCGATGACCGCAACCCGGCCATTAGCCTCTTCAACACAGATCTCGACGACCTGTTTATGTTCTTCGAACGACAGCGTCGCCGATTCGCCGGTTGTTCCAGCCGGTACCAGCGCATGGCTGCCCTCTGCTATCTGCCAGGATACGAAGCGGCGCAGTTCGCCCTGATCGACGGCGCCATCGGTCATCGGCGTGATAAGTGCCGGAATGGATCCCTTAATGCGTTCGCGCAGATCGCGCATTTGCTGTTCCGTTGTTCGCTGCGAGGCCCCCAAAATAGGTTTCAACACGCGACGGGGCAAGCCGCTCCTACTTGCCGCTCCTGCTTGCTCTGGCCAGGACCGGCGGGCTGGTTTAGTATCGTGTGGACGGTGATGCGGCCCATCACCGATCTCAAACAGGTTCCGTGCATGATCGCGTCCCGCGCCGCGTTGTTGGCAGCTGTCGCTACGCTCGCCCTATTTGCGCCAGCCCTCGCCACGGACGTTTCCGTGACGCCCTCTGCGCGCCCCACGGCGGCGCACACCGTCCCGGTGGGGCCCCTCTCGCCACACGACCTTGAGATCTACCGCAGGGCATTTGACGCGGCCGATCACGGCGACTGGGCCGCGGCCAAGGGCTTGGCAGATCAAGGTCGTGCGCCCCTGGCGCGCAAATTGGTGCTGTGGCGCTATGACCTGTCCGCGAGTTCGCAGGCGAGTTTCGACGAGATCAACAGCTTCCTGAAGGACAATCCACACTGGCCACTGCGCTCGGTACTTTATCGCCGAGCCGAACACGCCATGCCAGCTGGGATGTCTGCCCATCAGGTTCTCGCCTGGTTCGGCAACCGCAGCCCCCAAACCGGCATCGGCATGGTGCGTCTTGGGGAAGCCCTGATGGCAACCGGTGCGTCTGCGCAAGGCCGCCGCCTGATCCGGAAGGGCTGGATCGAAGGGGCATTTACCCCCGATGAAGAGCGTCAGGTTCTGGCACAATGCCGGACCATCCTGACCGAAAGCGTGCAGCGCGCCCGTCTGAACTTTCTCATCTGGCACAACGACATTGCCGCTGCCCGGCGGCAGCTGCACCGGGTGAGCCGCAAGGAGCAGCGCATCGCCGTCGTCCGTCTGGCGTTTCAGACCGCACCAGGCGTAGGAGAGCGCCTGTTTTACCGCCTTCCCCGCGCCTGGCGCAGCAATCCCGGCCTGCTTCTGGGTCACGCACGCGCACTGCGCGCGCGCGGCGACAAGACTGCGTTGCCGGATGCCCTGCTGCGCTCGAACCTGCGCGATCTTGTCAGGATCGATCCCAGCGCGTGGTGGGACAATCTGGCGCTCGCCGCCCGCGAATCGATGGAAATTCATAGATATCGGCTCGCCTATCGTCTGGCCGCCGAGGCTGGACTGAAGACTGGTGATGCCTTTGCGCAATCCCAGTTTCTGGCCGGCTGGCTGGCATTGCGTTTTCTTCATGATCCTGCTGCAGCATTGCGTCATTTTCAGCTGCTGGCTGCTGGCGTATCGCGCCCCATTAGCCTGGCGCGGGCTTATTACTGGATGGGACGCACCTATGAGGCCAAGGAGGAGATGCTGAAAGCGGTGCGGGCCTATCAGCTAGC
>JAGWRJ010000587.1 GCA_028869725.1 Alphaproteobacteria bacterium
CGCCGAGGTGGCCGACATGCGCGAACTGATCGAAATGGCCGCCCTCGCGCGCATGCCCCGCGCCGGCAGCGCCGCCCTCACCGAGGCGGCGGATGCGATGATCGCCCGCCACCGCGACATCGAGGCGGCATCTGTGGACGCCCCGCGGAAAGCAAGCGCAAATTTGAGGGTGCACAGGTGTCGGATGCTGCCATCTGTCCGGCCTCTGGGTGCAGAGATGGTTCTGCGGGCCTGTATGGGAGTTCGCGGATCGGATCCAAAACACTACAGCGTGCTCGCGCACATTGGTAACAACTGGTTTTCCGACCCCGTCTCGCCGACGGTTGTGCCATACTCTCCTTCGATCGCCTACCTTCTCCGCCAGCCTCAGTAGCTTGGCAGTTTATACTGCTGCAGCCACCGGAGCTCGATAATCCTCTTTCTTTGTGAGCACGGCCCACACAATGCGTGCGGTCTTGTTGGCCTGTGCAACCGTGACCAACATTCGCGGCTTGCGTGTCAGCATCGAAGCAAGCCAGCCTCCTTCGGTCGGGCCTTTCTTGCTAGCGTGTCGGATCAAGGTACTCGCGCCGATAATCAGCAAACGCCGCAAGGTTCGCTCGCCCATCTTCGTTGTCCGCCCCTGCCTGGGCTTGCCGCCAGTCGATTTTTGCAATGGTGTGAGCCCTACCCAGGCGGCAAAGTCCCGCCCTCGCGCGAAAGTCTCCGCGGGTGGCGCCAGAGCGCAAATAGCCGTCGCCGCGATCGGGCCGACGCCCGGGATCGTCATTAGGCGCCGCACATCCTCGTCCTCGCGAGCTCGCCGGGCGATTTCCTTGTCGAGATCAGCGATCTGAAAATCGAGCCCATCGAGCATGACCAGCATGACCCGGAGCATGTCGCGGGCTGCTACCGGCAGCGAGTTGTCGCTATCGATCACCTCGCGCAGCGACGCCATCCACATCCGGCCCTTCGGAGCAACCCAGCCGTATTCGGCCATGTGACCGCGGATCGCGTTGATCAGTTGCGTGCGCTGCCGCACCAGAAGATCTCGGGTACGGAAAACCAGCGCCGAGGCCTGCTGCTCCTCGCTCTTGACCGCGACAAAACGCATGTTCGGCCGCTGCGCGGCTTCGCTGATTGCTTCGGCATCATTTGCGTCGTTATTCTGGTTGCGCTTGACAAACGGCTTGACGTAAGCTGGCGGGATTAAACGGACATCATGCCCCAGTTTCGCAAGTTCGCGAGCCCAGTGGTGTGCGCCGCCGCAGGCCTCCAGCGCCACCAGGCTGCGAGGCTGCGCAGAGAAGAACTCCAGCACTTTTGCCCGCGTGAGCCGCCGGCTGAAGACCTTGTGGCCATCGGCATCAACGCCATGCGCCTGGAAAACGTGCTTTGCGATATCGAGTCCAATTGTAGTAACCTCGGCCACGGACGCCTCCTCCTGCAGGTGTGTTGACACCTACCTTGGCACATAGATGCCGTCGGGGGGCGTCCACCCCATCACTAAATTTTGGCTCTTCGACGTCTCAAGTGGAATGGAAGACGTCGAGCATGGCGTTGATGGGCGCGCCGAGCAGGTAGATGATGCACGCGAAGGTAGCGGTGTTGCGATAGCCTCGGGCGCGAGCGCGGGCTGCCTGGAAC
>JAGWRJ010000588.1 GCA_028869725.1 Alphaproteobacteria bacterium
AGCCTCGGCCTGCCGATGCGGGCTTATACGAGATTCCGCCAGGCTGCATCGCGTCTTACCGCAGTAGCACCGGAGCGGGTATGGTTGGGCATCGCCATGACCTATGGCGCGCGGTCCGAACGCAGCCTTGCTGCCGCAGCGGCCCTGGCGCGTGATCTTGGCATTACGCTTCTGGCCCATAATGACGTGCACTATCACTGTCCCGAACGACGTGCACTGTTCGACGTACTGACCTGCATCCGCGAAAAATGTACCATTGACAACGCCGGAAAGCGGCTCCTTGCCAATGCTGAATTCCATTTGAAAGACCATAAGGAGATGGTCCGGCTGTTCAAGCGCCATCCGCAAGCCATCACCGCCACCCAGATATTCGTCTCGCACATCACGTTTTCGCTCGATGAGCTGCGCTATCACTATCCTGATGATGCGATCGGCGGAGCAGGCACGCCGCAGGACATCCTGACCAGACTTGCCTTTGACGGCGCGCGGCAACGCTATCCGGATGGCATACCCGACAAGGTGCAGGCCCAGATCGCCTATGAACTCAAGTTGATCGGCGAACTCGACTATGCGCCCTATTTTCTTACCGTGTGGGACATCACCCAATTCGCCAGGCACCGGCAGATTCTCTATCAGGGACGCGGTTCCGCAGCCAATTCGGCCGTGTGTTACGTGCTGGGCATCACAGCGGTGGATCCCGCACGCATGAACCTTCTGTTCGAACGCTTTATCTCGACAGCCCGGGATGAACCGCCCGACATCGATGTCGATTTCGAGCATGAACGCCGCGAAGAGATAATCCAGTACATCTACGAAAAATACGGCCGCCATCGTGCCGGTCTGGCTGCAACTGTCATCACTTATCGCGGCAAGAGTGCCATTCGCGATGTCGGAAAGGCGCTTGGCCTGTCACTGGACATGGTCGGTATCCTTGCAGGCAATCTCTATGGCTGGGGCGCCAAGGACATCCAAAAGGAGGATCTGCGCGCGCTCGGCCTTGATCCGTCCGACCCCCGCCTATTTCTCGCCCTGAACCTTGCGCGCGAACTCTATGGCTTTCCGCGCCATCTGTCCCAGCATGTCGGCGGCTTTGTCATTACCCGGGGCCTGCTTGAGGAGCTTGTCCCCATCGGCAATGCCGCGATGGACGAACGTACGTTCATCGAATGGGACAAGGATGATCTCTCGGTCCTCGGCATCCTGAAGATCGATATACTTGCTCTTGGCATGCTCTCCTGCATTGCCAAGGCCTTTGCCCTTGTTGAAGCCCATCATGGCTGCGCCCTGACACTGGCCAGCGTGCCGGCCGAATGTCCCAGGGTCTATGACATGCTGCAAAAAGGAGATTCGATCGGGGTCTTCCAGGTGGAAAGCCGGGCTCAGATGTCGATGTTACCCCGATTGAAGCCCAAGGAGTTCAACGACCTTGTCATCGAGGTGGCGATCGTTCGTCCCGGTCCTATCCAGGGTGACATGGTTCATCCTTATCTGCGTCGACGTGAAGGCCGCGAACCAGTCGACCTGCCCCGGCCGGAGCTGCGAACGGTACTGGAGTTCACCCTTGGCGTTCCGCTCTTTCAGGAGCAGGCCATGCAGATTGCCATCGTCGCGGCCGGCTTTACCCCAGCCGAAGCCGATCAGTTGCGCCGTGCGATGGCGGCGTTCCGTCGTAGCGGGACCATTCCAAAATTCCGCGACAAATTCGTCAGCGGTATGACGGCACGCGGCTATGAGCATGAGTTTGCCGAACGCTGTTTCCATCAGATCGAAGGGTTTGCCGATTACGGCTTCCCCATGAGCCATGCAGCGAGCTTTGCCCTGCTCGTCTATGTCTCCGCCTATCTGCGCGCCCATTATCCAGCGGCATTTCTTGCCGCCATCCTCAATTCCCAGCCCATGGGCTTTTATGCGCCAGCCCAGCTGGTACGCGACGCGCGCGAGCATGGGGTTGTGGTGCGTCCTCCAGATGTCAATGCGAGCGCATGGGACAACACCCTGGAAGATGGCGGTGTACGGCTCGGGTTCCGTCAGATCAAAGGCTTTCGCGAAGCCGATGCCATCAGGCTGGCAGCGGCGCGTCATACACCTTTTTGCGGAGTACGTGATCTTGCCCATGCATCTGGACTTGGCAGCGACGCCTTAAGGCTCTTGGCCGAGGCGGATTGCTTCGGGTCGCTCGGGCTCACCCGCCGTGAGGCCCTATGGGCAGTCAGGGGGCTGGATGGCGGAGCACTGCCGGGGCGTCTGGCATTGCCCGAGCTGCCGCTTTTTGCTCACGCCGATGCCGAGATGCTAAGGCGCGAAGCGACTGTCAGCCTGCCTGCAATGGGACAAGGCGAGGAAATCCTGCAGGATTATCGATCCCTGCGCCTGTCTCTGAAAGCTCATCCTCTGACGCTGCTGCGCCCGCATCTGCCAAAGGGTATCCTGCCTCATGCCGGGCTTGCGCAGATGCGCGATGGCCAGTTCGCTGCGGTTGCAGGGCTGGTTCTGGTGCGCCAGCGTCCGGGCACGGCCAAGGGCGTGATCTTCCTTACTCTCGAAGACGAAACCGGAAGCACCAATATCGTGGTGTGGCCTCATGTGTTTGAACGCTATCGTCGCGTAGTTCTGGGAGCACGACTGCTCGAAGTACGCGGACGGGTGCAGCGTCAGGGTCTGGTTCTTCATATCGTCGCCGACCATATGGTCGATCTTTCCGGAGAACTGAACACCCTTTACGATGAACCCCTGCATGCATCGCGATCGGGCAGCACTGGCACCCCCGCAGGGCTTCACCGTCATCCACGCAATGTCGAGGTCATTCCCAAAAGTCGGGACTTCCGCTGAGGCGATCCACCGCCGAAGGCCGCGTGACCATGCCATTTTCCGATCGGGTAACCCATCCACTTTGGACGACAGGCGAAGCCTGACTGCCCCAGATGGCTTCCACGAAACCGTGCCAGGCCGGCTCTGTCTGACACCGTCTCTGCCTGCTGCAAACCAGCGCACGGCAAGCAGCCTATTTGGGCGATGGCCCCTCGCTCACCCGGATCATGTCAGCAGGCCGCACCCATTTGCGGAAAGCCGCCTGCACATCCTGAGCGCTGATGGCAAGATAGCGTCGCGCCGCAATCGTTGGCTCGTCCAGCGGAAGATCCATATCGTGCAGATGGATGAACTCCTGCGCGATTCCGCCAAAGCTCGCCTCGTTCAATGGAATCTGGCGCAGGAGAAGCGCCTTGGCCTGCAGAAGCTCCCGGGCCGAGGGAGGCGCGGTCAGCATGGAATTGAGATCCGTGGTCGCGATCGTGCTTGCCTTTGAGACGTTCTGCGGGTCGCTGGCGTAGGCGATGAGATAGATACTTCGCGTCTTGCCGGACGCAAGCTCCGAATTCACGCTGTAAACGAGCCCGGCATTCTTGCGCAGATCGATACTGAGGCGCGTGGAGTAAAATCCTCCGCCAAGCACGGCATTGCCGAGGTTGAGCGCATAATAGTCCGGATCAGACCGTGTCAGACCGACAGTCTCGG
>JAGWRJ010000589.1 GCA_028869725.1 Alphaproteobacteria bacterium
CCCTGGCTCTGGCCGCCGATCTGCGCATTGCGGCCAAAAGTGCACGCATGAACGATGCCTTCATTACGCTCGGCCGTTCGGGCTGCGAATTGGGCCTTAGCTACTTTCTTCCACGTATAGTGGGACTGGGGCTCGCAGCCGAGCTGATGTACACGGGTAACTTTATCGACGCGACGCGGGCGCTTGCTGCGGGTCTCGTATCTCGCGTGGTAGAGGATGAGGAGCTGGAGGCCACGGCAAAGGAACTGATCGCGCCGATGCTCCACGCCTCCCCGCTGGGTTTGCGTATGACCAAAGAAACCCTCAACCGCATTCTCTCGGTCAATGACCTGGATACCGCCATCGCGCTTGAAGAGCGGGCGCAGGCGATATGCGGGCGCGGCCCCGATTTTCGCGAGGCGATGAATGCCTTTCTGGAGAAGCGGGCGCCGCAATATGGCCGCCCTGCGGAACCCAAGACCTCAAGCTGAGCCCCCGAATACCGTTGTTAGGCAGTTCTTATGGATCGAGCGTGGCGGGCGCCATGCACGGTCGCAAATGTAAGAGCAGCTCAGTGCTCGCCCAAGCCGGCATCGGATGGCTGCGCACAGCACGAAGGCGCAGTGGACCCCGGCGCGCCCTTCCCCTCGCCCCCCTGAACTTTGGACACATCGGTAGCGGCTGTCGGCCATTGCACAGTCCGGGAGCCGATCGCTCGCGCGGGCGGCCGGCTCCGTCATTCACCTACCCGACCGAAAATCCCCCAGAGCTCACCATGATATTCAGGCGGGTGGTCGTGGTCCGCACTCAGGCATCTCAAAACACATTGCTCCCGCGGGCGCAGCCCCAGGCGGGCGGGCCGGCAACAGCCGGCTCGCCCGCCCTTCCCCTCAGCCAATTGGCGCGTCAGTACTGATACGGGTAGGGCGCACAGGACCGATAGGGATAGTACGGGGCCCAGGTGCAGGGGGCGGCAACGCGGTAGTAGGGGCGATAGCCCGCATAGGGCCCATAGCCCGGATACTGCGGATAACGTGGGTAGCGCGAATAGCCCGGCTCGCGTGTATGGGCAGAACGGCGCAGATGACGATAGGCGGCAGGTGCGTAGCGGGTACGGCGCCTGAAGATCACCTGACGGCGCGTGTGCGTGTAGCGCGCATGTGCATTACCGGAAAGGTGCCCGCGAAGACGGCTGAGCTGGACCTGATGGAAGGCAAGGGCGAAGACGAGCAGCCCGCCAAAGCCCCGCACCGCATAGGACAGACGCTGGAGCCGCCAGCGATGGCGCGGCAGAAAGAACGCCAGCAGCCGCAGAGCGAATTCAGCGACGAAGAGGAGACGGCGAGGCGACATGGAGCTTCTCCAGATCTGCACGCATGGCTCTGAGTTGCGGCCAGGGAAACTCCCCGGCCACCGATGACGGCGCCCCTTCGGAAAGAAGAGCATCGAGCTTGGCGATGACCCCGCCCAGCGAGGCCGCAGGCGTCGCCCACAGGCGCTCGGCAAGTTCACGCATGCGATCGAGTGCCCGGGCTTCCGCGCGTAGCGCTGACGAATAGCCCAGTTCCGCATCAATTGCGGACCAGCGCGCCTCATGAGCCTCGAGTGAGGCCTTTTCCGCCTCACCGAACTGCGTTCCGCTTAGCTCTCCACCCAGAATCTCCCGGGCATCCTCCCTCCCGACGACACTCACATGGCCGCCATCGGGAAGCTTGATGCGAACCACCGGAAAGCCGATGTGATCCACCATCACGCTCTCGATCGCCTGCTGGCGGCCGGTGAGCTTGCGGGCACAGGTGCGGGCAGCCACAAAGTCATGCCAGAGGGAAAGTGCAGGGTCGGCGCGCTCGGTACCTGGGTGCGCTCCCCGCTTGGCACCGCCACCCCGCGGCCGACCCATCGGGATCACTGTGGCAAAAGACATGCTATCGTCGGAATCAGTCATCATCCGAGGTCCTCGCCGCTTATCTTACCCGTTCGTATCCCGCCAGAAATGAGACGAGATATTTTGTTCTATTCGTAACTATTTGCACCGTTTCGAGGCGGTGTCAAGCCAGCAAGAGTTGCTTCCATAAATGGGTCCGATATCCGCCGCGCAATGCAGAGGTGCCCGAGCCATGCTTGGCTGGAGTCAAAGCGAGTTGGCAGAGGCAGCCGGCGTGTCGAGAACATTGCTGGTCGAATTTGAACGAGGCGCCCGCACCCCACATCGGAACAATCTCGATGCCATGCGGCGCGCAATGGAAGCGGCTGGGATCGAGTTTATCGATGAGAACGGGGGAGGTGCCGGCGTACGTTTTGGACACCGGTCCAGGCCATAGGCTGCGGCTTCATAGAATATGGCGAGCGCCTCGAGGTTCACGCTGGTAACGTCAGCTCCTTTGACCGGAACGCGCATTGCCGCTGTCGTCCCGCTCCGCGTTAAATTGCATGAAGATCGCGCGCAGGTAGATAAGAAACCTGGTCCTGTCGCCATTGACAGCCTCAAGGACAGTATCCCTGCATTCGTAAGGTAAGGATCACGTAGGCCGTGTACGTTGCAACAGGTCAGAAACCCCATGAAGATTGAGCCCTTCGCGCTTGAGCGCAATCAATCACTCTATGAGAACACTGTCCGCTTCAACCTGAGCGATAGCGGCGTCCATCCTCTGAGCCTTCGGCAAGTTCTTGCTCAGGACGAATGCGAGGAAATTCTTTCGCTGTCTCAGGGCTATGGACAGACGAACGGAAGCCCAGAGCTGCGTCGACGGATCGCCGCCTATTATTCCGGACTTGACGAACACAACATCCTGATTACGAACGGATCGGCGGAAGCGAATTTTTCAGTCATCTGGACGCTCGTCGAACCCGGTGACGACGTACTCGTGATGCTTCCCAACTACATGCTCGTGTGGGGAGCTTTGCGGGCCTTTGGCGCCAACGCAATTGGCTTCCAGCTACGGGAGGATCGCAATTGGGCGCCAGATCTAGATGAGCTGCGCGATCGGCACACGCCTAAGACAAAGCTCATTGTCGTCTGTAATCCGAACAATCCGACCGGAGCTATACTCGAACGCGACGCCATGGAAGAGATCGTCGCCTGCGCACGTAAGTCGGGTGCCTATATCCTCAGCGATGAAATCTATCGCGGCTCCGAATTCAGCGGTACCGACTGCCCCAGCTTCCTTGATCTTTACGAAAAGGCGATCGTCTGCTCGGGACTTTCGAAGTCCATGGCGCTGCCAGGTCTGCGTATTGGCTGGATTGCCGGACCGCGGGATGTGATCGATGGGACCTGGCATCGGCACGACTACACCACGATCAGCACGTCCATTATTGGGCAATATGTAGCCACTAAGGTTCTCGAGCCAAGGCGGCGAGCCAAGATCCTCAGCCATAGCCGGTCTCACCTCAGGCAGAATCTGGCCATGTTCTCGCAGTGGCTGTCGCAACACAGCGGTACATTTGACTTCACTCCACCCAAGGCTGGAGGGATGGCTTTCGTGCGTTACCATCTACCAATCGGATCCACGGCGCTGGTGGAACGTTTTCGCACAGAGAGAAGCGTTTTCGCCGCCGCTGGTGACTGGTTCGGTATGGATCACTTTCTGCGCTTTGGCATTGGCACGGATGCGAACATACTGAGACCGGGTCTTGAACTTGCTTCCCAAACCATACGTGAGCTTGGCGGCTAACCCATCGCGCATGGCATATCATTCCTGCCACAGCTTGCAGGTTCGACCGTGCAAACGCGTCCTGTCCGGTATCTCTTGCGGCAACGGGCCATAAGAGATGACGGGTTTGGACTGGACCGCACCAGTCTCGCTCATCAGTCGAAAATTATTCTGTTGCCGTAAGGGTGCGTCCGAAAAGTTCTCTGAGCGAGATCACGGACCAAGAGAACCTGTTTCATTGTGGACGGGCGGGGGCCAGTCAAAAAAAGAGCCTGCCCACCGTCAGAGGTGGGCAGGCTTATAAAGGCGTCGAGACGTGTACTCGGCGAAGGTTGACCTGCCAGTTCAGGCAGGCAAGACCTGTTTGCCTTAGGGCTTCTTGAAGAGCAGCAGGTAGTTATCAACCTTCCAATGAAGACCGAAGACAGGCTTTGTATGATCGTCGCTGGGATGAGCCAGGGCATCGCTCTGACCATCGAACGTGAAGCCGGCCGCAAGAACTTCCTTTTTGGTCGCGGCGGGATCGGAGCGGTGAAGTGTATCGGTCTCGGTCATGCCCTTACCGGGCGCGGTGGCATGATCGATAATAACGTAGATACCACCCGGTTTGAGATCGCGATAAACGGCCTTGTTGAAGGCCAGCATGTTCAAAGGTCCAAAGAACTTGTTATGGAAATCGTGGTAGTTATCCGCGGTCCACACGAAATCAACCTCGTGTGGAATCCTGAGCGACTTGCCAGCATTAGGCAGCGGTACGACGTTTGCGTAGGTAGCGGTGTGAGACAGCTTGGTGACCTTGGCGAGACCATTATAGGTGCGATGGCCCATGTGCATCGGCACCGGACCAGGGATGGCTTCATAGACCTTGCCTTTGGGACCAACGACTTTGCTCAGGATGCGGGTGTAGTATCCGCCACCGGGCACCAGTTCGAGAACGCTGTCCCCTGGTTTGATGC
>JAGWRJ010000590.1 GCA_028869725.1 Alphaproteobacteria bacterium
GCGCGCGGCCAAATACTATCCGCGCATTGCCACGCGCAACGCGTTGAGTTTGCTGCGCAGACTTGAATCAATCATGCGCGATCCCACCTGAACCACCAGTCCGCCGAGCAGGCCGGGATCGACCTGAGTTTCAAGGCGGGCCTCACGTCCCAGCTTGGCGCGCAACGCTGCCTTCAGCTGGCCAACTTCGTCTTCGCTGAGGGGACGGGCGCTTCGTACCTTGGCGCGGACTTCACCCCGCTGGCGAGCCAGCAGCGCCTCAAAAGCGCTGATTACATCGGTGATGACGAAGAGGCGGCGGCGGCGCACCAGGGTCAGTATGAACCGCTTGGTCAATGACGCAGCGTCCATGCGCTCGAGGATCGCGGTCATGCCCTTGGTCTGTTCATCGCGGCTGAACACCGGGGCGCGGACCAGACGGCGCAGATCTTCACTCTCCTGGATCATGGTGCGCAGCGCGACGAAGTCCTGTTCCACCCGCTCCACTGCCCGCTCTTCCTGAGCGAGCTCGAACACGGCCGTGGCGTAACGCCCGGCCAGGCCCTGATCAAGTGAGAGTTCTGTCGCCACTGGCGCCCCGCTGTCTGTAGCCGCCTAGGAATCGCGCGGCCGATGCTAACGCTTAGATTGATTGGAATATTTAGGCTACGTGGCAGATCGGTAATCTGCGACGCGCGAGGCACTTAGCATGAGGGTGTGTCAGGTGCAACAATCTGTCGGGGGAGAAGGCGCCCCGCGGCGTCGCGCCGCTGTCCAGCCTGCCATTGCAAGGGGGCAGGTAACATCTGGCGGGGGCGTTGAGCCTGGTTCTTGCGGCCGTGCCGGCTTGGGCCGTCGCACCGCGCTTGCCCCAGGCCCGCACCCGCGCCAAGGTACCGGGTCATTCCAGGACCTCATCGCAAGGACGAGCTGATGCTTCCCCGTTTGCAGATCTTGATTGCCAGTACCCGGCCGGGCCGTGTGGGGCCGGCGATCGCCCAGTGGTTTCATGCCTTTGCCGCCAAGCACGGCGGGTTCGACCCGCACCTTGTAGATCTCGCCGAGCTTGCTCTGCCAATCTACGACGAGCCCAACCACCCCATGCGCCGCCAGTACACTAAGGATCACACCAAGACGTTCAGCGAGATCGTCAAGGCCGCAGATGCCACCGTGTTTGTGACACCGGAGTACAATTATTCGCCGCCGCCCAGTCTCGTAAACGCAATCGATTATCTCTACTGGGAGTGGCAATACATGCCCGCTGGGGTTGTTTCCTATGGCGGGGTATCGGGCGGCCTGCGTTCCGCCCAGGCCATTCGCCTTATGGTTTCAACCCTTAAGATGATGCCACTACCAGAGGGTGTGGCGCTCCCGAACGTGTTCAACCAGATCAAGGACGGCGCGTTTGTCGCCAATGACCTAAATGAGCAGGGCGCCGGAGCTATGCTCAATGAGATGCGCAAATGGACCGATGCATTGGCCGGGCTGCGCGATGGGATCCGCCGCCAGTAGTGCAGCTAACCCGGGGTATCGGGATCGGGTTCAAGCGCGGCCTGGTTAACCGCCGCAGAGGTGCTTCCTCCACCGGCTCCCTGTGATGCGGCCGGTGCGGGGGCGGCGCTTTGATGCGAGAGTTCAGTGCACCGGTTCAAACAGCCGTGCCAGTCGGAACGCGCCCAGCCAGCCATCGCGCGCCGCATTCAGAAAGTCATAGGAGCCAAGTACCAGATCTGCCTGGCCGATGACGTTGGCCACCGGCACAAAGCCCAGGCCCCCCTCCGAGCGTGGAACGCGACTGTCGAGCGAATTGTTGCGGTCGTCGCCCATCATGAACAGTTCGCCCTTGGGCACGACATAGACCTGGGTGTTGTCCAGGGCGTCACTGTTGTCCCATTGAAAAATGGGATGGTGCACGCCGCCCGGAAGATATTCGACATATTTGGGTACGCGGACATAGGCGCCACTCTCGGTTTCAACTTGTCCAGTACCATCCGGCTTGCGAACAACTTCATGACCGTTGATGAAGAGCCGGCCATGGAGAACCTGGATATGATCCCCGGGCAGACCGATCACGCGTTTGACCCAGGCTTCCTTGTGGTCCACCGGATAAAAGACAACGACGTCACCCCGATGGGGGAGGCGGCCGAACAGCCGCCCCTTGATGTCGGGAAAGAGCCCCCAGCGTACGGAGTAGTGGCTGTATCCGTAGGCGTACTTTGCGGCGATGATGGCGTCCCCGATGGCCAGGGTGGGTTCCATAGAGCCAGACGGCACATAGAACGGCTCGGCAATGGCCGAGGTGGCAATGAAGACGAGGGCAATGGCCGCCACTGGCTCGCGAAGCCAGCGGAAAACCGCTACGACCCGCCGGCCAAGGGGATGGGACAGGGTCTGTCGCGTCCATTGCTGCCAGTTCATGCTGCGGATCTCCAAGCGCGCCCGCCAGCGCGCGGACATAGAAGGGCATATGGCCGGAGAGGGTCCGGATTCAAGGGCTGGCTGCTTGACCTTTGGCCGGCATCCTGTCACAGCCCGCCGCCATGATCGAACTGAGCCAGGAATTCGGCTTCGACGCCGCCCACTTTATGCCGCATCGCGGCGAGCAGGACCCTTATGGCCGCATGCACGGTCACTCCTTCTACGCTGAGGTCACGCTGAGGGGTGAGGTCAATGTAAGCACGGGCTGGGTGCGCGATTTCGACGAGATCAAGCGGGTGCTTGATGATGTCCGCGAGCGGCTTGATCATCGCCTGCTCAACGAGGTCCCTGGGTTGGAAAACCCGACCTTGGAAAATATTGCTCGCTTCATTTTCGAATCGGTCCGTGTTCACCTTCCTGAGGTTGTACGGGTGCGCGTGCGTCGGCCATCCTATGGCCAGTCCTGTGTTTACGAGTATCGATGATGGCCAAGCGGCCCGCACATTCTCTGACCCAACTCGGTAGTGCGGTTACGATCCCGCGGTCGCCGGACAAAGCGGTGCTCGAAGCAGTCCCAAACCGGCACCGCGACGTGGATTATGTGGCGCGTTTCACCGCTCCCGAATTTACAGCTCTTTGCCCAGTTACCGGGCAGCCGGACTTTGCTCACTTTGTAATCGATTATGTACCGGCGAAATCGCTGCTGGAGTCCAAATCGCTGAAGCTATTTCTCGTCAGCTTTCGCAACCATGCCGATTTTCACGAGTCCTGCACCATTTATATCGGCAAACGTATCGTTGAGGCGATCAAGCCCAAATATCTGCGTATCTCAGGCTTCTGGTATCCCCGCGGGGGCATCCCCATCGACGTCTTTTGGCAGACCGGCAAGCTTCCATCGAGCGTGTGGTTGCCGGATCCGGGCGTCTCACCCTATCGCGGCCGCGGCTGACGTGTCGGACGGATGGCAAAGTGGCGCGCTTGGGCAGATTGTAGATGCCTTGCGCAAGCCTTTGGCCATGGTCGCGGCTGGGCAAACACGGCATGATGTGATCCTGCGCAATCTGGGGGGATGAATATGGCCAAGTTCTTCGACAGTATCGATGACAGCCTCGCTGCGTTCATTGCCCGTCAGCATATGTTTTTTACCGCGAGCGCAGTGGCGGACGGCCGGGTCAATCTTTCACCCAAAGGCATGGATAGTCTTCGCATTCTCGGTCCGCAGCGACTCGCCTATCTCGATCTCACCGGCAGTGGCAATGAAACGTCCGCGCATATGGAAGCCGGAGGCCGCCTCACCGTCATGTTCTGTGCCTTTGAAGGCGCTCCTCTCATTGTGCGCGCATACGGCACCGCCCGTATCCTGAGAGAAGGCAGTGCCGGCTACGATGCGTTGATCGGCCATTTTGTTGAGCATCTTGGGGCCCGTCAGATCGTCGACATGCAGGTTCAGTCCGTACAGACCTCCTGTGGATATGCCGTGCCGCTGATGGCCTTCGAGGGGCATCGACCCAACCTGCTGCGCTGGGCGCAGAACAAGGGTGAAGAGGGGCTGAAGGAGTATCGCAGCGCGCACAACCGGATCAGTATCGATGGATTGCCGACTGGTTGGGATTAGGCTTTGGCGAGGCGGGCACAGGCGGCGTGCCGATGGCAGCTGACGAGGTGATCATTGACCATGCCGACAGCCTGGGCAAAGGCGTAGACGATAACAGGACCGCAGAAACTGAAGCCGCGTTGCTTCAGCTCCTTCGCGAGCGCTTCGCTCATGGGAGTTTGAGCCGGAACGTCGGCGAGGCGCCGGTAGCGATTCTGGATGGGCCTGCCGTCGACATGCTTCCAGATCAAGCCGCGAAATCCCCCTGGCTCCTTTTCTTCAATCTCAAGCCAGAGATGGGCTGCCTTGATTGCAGCTTCGATCTTGGCCCGGCTGCGGATGATTCCTGCGTCCTGCAGTAAACGTTCGGTTTTGCGTCGATCATATCGGGCAACGCGGTGCGGATCGAACCCGTCAAACGCCCGCCGGAAATTGTCCCGCTTACGCAGTATCGTGATCCAGGAGAGCCCGGCCTGAAATCCGTCCAGCACCAGTTTCTCATAAAGCCGACCAGCATCGTATTCGGGAACGCCCCATTCGGTGTCGTGATACTCGATATAGATTGGTTCCTTCTGGGACCACGCGCAGCGGGCAATGTCGTCCGACATTATGGACGGTCTCCGGCTGAAGAGTTCAGACCGTCTGACGTCCCATCAAGGAACTGGCCCGCAGGCTCAACCGCATTGCTGCCGATGGACACCTGTTGAATCATCATGGCTGGTATACTGCCTTGCTACAAAGACAAGCTTGGACGGTCCCGAGCCGGCGTCAAGCAAAAAGCCAGGTCGGCCTTGCAAGCTGAAGTTCAACACTCTCAGCGGTGAGCCTGCCACCGGCGACTTCCTGAAGCCGGTCGAGGCGAATGAGGGCAAAGCCCTCCTGTCCGGCGGTGGAAGTAAGCTCGCCAACGCTCTTGTTTTCGGCCATCACCGCTGTGCCGGGAGGGGGCAGGTCCGTTGCGGCAGAGACGGCCAAAAGTCGCTTGCGTGCCGTGCCGCGATGCTTCATGCGCGCGGTGAGTTCCTGCCCGACATAACAGCCCTTGGTGAAGCTGACGGCATGAAGCTGTTCAAGGTCGCCATCGAGGGCAAAGATCGCGTCAGAACCGAAATCATCGCCTTCAGGAACACCAAGGGCGCGACGATGGTGGTGATAGGGTTCTGCCGAACTTACCCCAGGCGGCATCTCGGCTGCGGCTACGATCGCCCGTATGCCCAGCCGCGGGAGGCGGGGATCGGCGAAGGAAATTCCTGGCAGGGTCTCACCTTGCCATGCGGCAAGCACCTTGAGTTGCGGACGCAACTCGATCTGCACCTTGGCGCGCAGCCGGTACATGGTCAGGCGCCGCACCAGTGCCTCGGCCCTGCTGTGCGGGCAGTCCAGCAGCACCGCCCCGTCGCCCTCGGCCAGAAGAAAATCGAAAAGGATCTTGCCCTGGGGGGTGAGCAGGGCGGCATAAAGGGCATTGGCCGGCGAAAGCTGCTCCATATCGTTAGTAATGAGGCCTTGCAGCAGGGTGCGGGCATCCGCCCCGGCGAGCGCAATGACAGAACGATCTTCCAGAAGTGCAATCATGGTGCAAGAGGTAGCGGTTGCCGACTGACTTGCCAAGCGCGCTTGACATCCACCTTTGGGCGCAGGATGCATGCGTCGTTGCAAATTTAAGGGCGCCCCGGTGCGTCATCCCGAACAATGGCGGCCGACCAAGGTGCGGCTATCACCTTCCGGCCGCCCTCTCGTTCCGGGCCGGCGCGGCGCTCTGGCACCAGGATCGACCGGTGTTGCGCTGATGCTCGCGCGCTGGCACGCCATGATGCTGCCGCGCTATGCCCACGGGACGCTGCTGGATCTAGGCTGCGGCAGTGTCCCCTACTATGACCTATATCGTCCCCATGTCACCGAGATCCTGTGCACGGACTGGACAAAGACATTGCACACGATGGTGCATTTGGACTTTGTCTCTGATCTCGAGATGCACGTGCCGCTTGCCGATGCCTCGGTCGATACAGTGATCCTGGCTGATGTGCTGGAGCATGTCTATCATCCCAAACACGTTATTGCGGAGATTTTCCGTATTCTGCGCCCCGGTGGTGTTGCCTTCATTCACGCTCCACTGCTTTATGTCGTACATGAGGCACCGCATGACTATTTTCGTTACACCCAGTTTGCCATGACGCGCATGGCGCAGGACACTGGATTTGTGATTGAGACCCTCATGCCGCTGGGTGGGAAATTCATTGCGTTTGCCGATCTCGTGGGCAAATTGCTGCAGGGCGCGAATCTCATCGCCGGCCCGATCTGGGCGCGCTCACTGCAGCGGTTGGCATTGATGTTGTCAGCCGATCCACCTTTGAACAAGAAGTTCCCGATCGAAATAGCCGCCGTATTGAGGAGACCGTAATGACAGACTCGTTTGACCTTGTGATCCATGGCGGTATGGTGGCGACGCCGGGCGGGATTGTCGCGGCTGACATTGGCGTCGTTGCCGGTCGTATCACGCGCATTGGCGCGCTTGCGTCCGCCAAGGCGGCAGCGCGCTACGATGCATCCGGCCTGCACGTGCTTCCAGGAGTGATCGATAGCCAGTGTCACTTCCGTGAACCGGGTAATGAGCACAAAGAAGATCTCGAATCGGGTAGCCGCGCGGCCGTGCTGGGCGGGGTGACGGCGATTTTCGAAATGCCCAACACCAATCCTCCGACAACGACGCGCGCTGCTCTGGATGACAAATTGAACCGCGCCAAAGGGCGGATGCATTGCGATTATGCTTTCTATGTCGGCGCCTCGCCCGCAAATATCGGCGCGCTTGAGGCACTGGAGCGCGTTCCGGGGACGGCAGGGGTCAAGGCGTTTCTTGGCTCTTCGACCGGAACCCTTCTGCTGGACCGCGACGAGGACATTCTGGCCGCACTCAGAGCGGGACGCCGGCGCATGGCCGTGCACTCTGAAGACGAGGCCCGCCTCAATGAGCGCAAGTCCCTGCGTGTATCGGGCGATCCGCGCTCGCATCCTCTTTGGCGCGATGTTGAAGTTGCCCGCCGCTGTACCGAACGGGTGCTTGGTCTCGCGCGCAAGGCGGGGCGGCGCGTACACGTTCTGCATGTCACGACCGAGGAGGAAATTGAGCTTCTGGCCCAGGCGCGTGATATCGCCACTGTCGAAACGACGCCGCAGCATCTCACCCTGGCGGCGCCGGAGTGCTACGAGCGACTAGGTACCTATGCCCAGATGAATCCGCCCATCCGCGAGTCACGACATCGCGATGCACTTTGGCGTGCGGTAGAGCAGGGCGTGGTTGATGTTATAGGTTCGGACCATGCACCCCATACGCGGGCCGAAAAGGAGAAGACCTATCCCGATACACCTTCAGGTATGCCGGGCGTGCAGACGCTAGTGACTATTTTGCTGGATCACGTCAACGCTGGGCGACTTTCCCTGGAACGGTTCGTGGACGTGACGAGTACCGGCGCAGCGCGCATTTTCGGGATCGCGGGAAAGGGCAGGATCGTGCGCGGATACGATGCAGACTTTACCGTAGTAGATCTGAAGGCAAAAAGGCGGATTGAGAACTCGTGGATTGCAAGCAAGTGCGGGTGGACCCCGTTTGACGGGATGCAGACGACTGGCTGGCCTGTTGCCACGATCATCCGTGGACAGGTCGTTATGCGCGACGGAGCACTGCAGACTACTGGGGCCGGCGCCCCAGTTCGTTTTCTTGAGACGCTTGAGCCGGAAGGCCTGTAACGAAGTCCTTGGGGCCAGTCTGATTTAGTTCAATGAATACTCCCCGTCAGCAAGCTTGAGTTCACTCGAGCCAATCAGTCCGCGAGCTGCAACGCGCACCGAATGCAACCTGCCATCGATATGATTGCACCAGAAGTGAAGGAACTTGTTCAGGACAGGAAATCTGGGGGCCTGATCGAACTCCTGCCAGATGAAACTTTGCAGCACGGCCGGATGATCCGGCATGTGATAAAGGATCTCCGCGGTTGTCAGACTGTAACCGCGTAAGGACATTTCGAATGTACGCATCGACACCTCGCAGTTTGTTAGCGGCCGATGGCTTTCAAGATCGGCGCGCTTGTTTCAATCATGCCCCGATTTGTGTAACGAAATGCTTGCGCAGGAGATCCGCGGCTGTCGAGACTTGACAGGCACAAAAGATCTTTGGAAAGGCCGAGTCTCGCTGCGGCTTGACCTTCTCGGCAAATTGCGTTGCCCTGCCGCTGACCATTTTAGCAGCACTCGGACAAAGGAAGTGCCATGAGTGACAAATTCCGTGCCCTCCTGATCGAAAAGACCGGTGACACGCAAAGCGTGGCCGAGCGGCAACTCAGCCGAAGCGAACTCATGGACGGTGATGTCACGATTTTGGTGTCGCACTCGACCGTAAACTACAAAGACGGTCTGGCACTGACCGGGCGCTCGCCAGTGGTGCGCCGGTTCCCCATGATCCCTGGAATCGATCTGGCCGGAACCGTGGAAAGCTCAAGCCACCCGGGATTTCAGCCAGGTGACAGGGTGCTGGTCAACGGCTTTGGTCTTGGTGAGACCCATTACGGTGGCTATAGCGAGGTTGCCCGCGTTAAAGGGGACTGGCTGGTCAGGCTGCCGGACGCCTTCACCCCCGCCCAGGCCATGGCGATCGGCACTGCCGGCTATACGGCCATGCTGGCGCTTCTGGCGCTCGAGGACGCGGGGATTCGCCCGCAGATGGGCCCGGTGCTGGTCACCGGAGCCACAGGCGGAGTGGGGTCCGTAGCAGTCAGCCTCCTGGCAGGACGGGGCTTTGAGGTGCACGCGGTCACAGGGAAGTCGCAGGAAGCCGCGTATCTGGAGGCCCTGGGTGCGCGGGTGATATTGCCGCGGGCGGAGCTGTCGGGGGCGCCGCGGCCCCTGGCCAAGGAGCGCTGGGCAGCTGCGATCGACAGTGTGGGCTCGTCGACGCTGGCCAATGTGTTGGCCTCGATCCGCTACGGCGGCGCCGTTGCGGCCTGTGGTCTCGCGCAGGGGATGGATCTTCCGACGTCGGTCGCTCCCTTCATTCTGCGTGGCATCTCACTGCACGGAATCGAATCGGTCCACATGGCCATGGAGCGTCGGCAGCTGGCATGGAACCGCTTGGCCCAGGATCTGGATCGGGCCAAACTCGATGCCATGACCCGGAGCATCGGCCTCAGCGAGGTCGTGGCGGCCGGCAATGAGATACTGGCCGGTCAGGTGCGCGGCCGCATCGTGGTCCAGCTCGCCGCGTAAGGCTGCGGGCGGCAGGGGGAGCGCCACCAGGAATGGATTTTCTCATCCTCATCGGCTCGGGGATTTTGATTGGGCTGATCCTTGCTGCGCCCGTGGGACCGGTAAACCTCATCTGCATACGCAGAGCCCTGCAATACG
Source organism: Alphaproteobacteria bacterium (assembly GCA_028869725.1). GTDB lineage: Bacteria > Pseudomonadota > Alphaproteobacteria > Micropepsales > Micropepsaceae > Rhizomicrobium. The sequence goes on from JAGWRJ010000590.1 coordinate 9,386, forward strand.
GGCCTGTCAACGGTTTCGTCTCCGGACTTGGCGCCGCCATGGGGGATGGCTTCTTTGCTGCAATCTCTGCCTTCGGTGTGACGGCGGTCGCGCGGCTGATCGAAGGCTTTTCTACCCCGCTCCAGGTGGGCGGAGGAATCCTGCTGCTCGCCTTCGGCTTGCACACCTATCTATCCCAACCGCCGGCCTCCAAGGACGACGACCAAGTGCCTGCGCGCGAAGCGACCCCGCCATCCTCGCTCGTGCGGGCCATGGCCTCTACCTTCGCCCTTACGGTAACCAATCCCGCAACCCTCTTTGGTGTGGCAGCTCTATTCGCCGGGCTTGGCGGGCTGGCAGGTGAGGGCGCCAGCTATCTTGATGCCGCCGTCGTGGTGGGCGGCGTGATCGCCGGTTCAACGCTGTGGTGGTTTACGTTGACTGCAATTATTGGGCTGTTTCATGCGCGTATCGATGGACGGGTGATGCGTATCATCAACCATGCGAGTGGGATCGCCGTCGCGGTCTTCGGGCTTGGTGTTCTTGCCCACCTGGTGTGGAAGCTGCTTTAGGCCAGAGGCCTTACTTGCGCAGCGTCGCCATCCGCCCGATCACGTCTTCAGCTTCACGCATCACGTCCATCACGATATCGGCAGCTGGCTTGACGCTGTGAATGCCGCCGCTGCCCTGGCCCATAGCAAAGCAGGAGCGATCCCTGTCCAGGTTCTCGGTCTGCCCTGCGATTCCTCCCATCACACCGGCCTGAGTGGACTTCATGGCCTGGACGGGGAATGGCTGAATGTCCTGAGGTCGAGCCTCCCAGTCAGCGACCCATGCGTTCTTGTGGACCCGCATCGGCTTTCCGGAATAGGACCGCGTAATGGTAGTGTCTTCATCGTTCGCGGCAAGGATGACGTCCTGATAGAGTTTGCCCGCATGCGCCTCTGCCGCAGCGATGAAGCGCGTGCCCATCCATGCGCCCTGAGCGCCGAGCGCCAGGGCCGCGGCAAGCCCGCGTCCGTCAACGATGGCGCCGGCCGCAACCACGGGTATGCGCAGCGCGTCCACGATCTGCGGCACCAGAGCCATTGCAGCGATGCGTCCGGTGTGCCCACCAGCTTCCGTGCCTTGGGCGATCACCGCATCCAGCCCGCCCGCCTGGGCGAGCAGAGCATGGCGCACCGTACCGCACACATTCATGACTTTAAGCCCGCCGTCGTGAAATTTCTTCACGAGATGCGGAGGCGGTACGCCGAGGCCGGAGATAAAGGCCTTCGCACCGGACTCGATGATCGCGTCGGCTGTTTCTTCGAGCGACTGCGGAACTGCCGCAAGCAGATCGACACCGAAGGGCTTGTCAGTCAGATCTGCCATTTTACGCAGTTCGACCTTGATGTCAGCGAGTGAGCGACCGGCCATGCCGAGGGTGCCAAAGCCACCCGCGTTGGATACCGCTGCGGCCAGTTCTGCATAGGCAACCCCGCCCATGCCCGCGAGCATGATAGGGTAACGAATATCGAGAAGATCGCAGATGGCTGTCCGAAGGGTCATGGGCCGTGTCCTTAATTCATCGCACGCGAAGCCTTCCATGCCAGACGCACGCGGGCAAGACCCGATTAGCCGACGCGCTGGGCTGCCGCTTGCGTCAACCCAAGGGCAACCGAACGCATATCGGACCCGGTGCGGCGTTGCGCCTCGGGCGTGACACGGGCAATCGCATCCTGAATGGCGGGTATCCGGCTGGATCCTCCGGTAAAGAAAATCCCATCTATATCGGTTCGACGAAGCCCGGCAGTACTAATGCAGTGATGTGCGGTGCTCGTCAGCGCCGCAGTCTTTTCGCGGATGGACGTCTCAAACGGGACGCGGTGCACGCCAACGGAAGGACCAGTTTCGGTGAAGCCTAGGTCCGTGCATGCTAACGCAGCGTCGCAATTTGGTCGAGGTCGAAGCAGTCCATGGCCGATGACACGGGGTGCGGGCATGGATTGCAATCCCAATGCGGTGCGTACACTGTACAAGCATATAAGGCAGGGGGGACGCGTGACAGATCGGGATAAGCCAAAGCGCGCAGAGATACTTCCATCAGGCGCGAAGCCGGACACGCGTCTGGGACGGCGCATGGTGATGTTGGGAACCGGCGGGGTACTGGCGGCTGCAACTGCAGGTGTCGCGCAAAAAGCCGCAGCAATGCCATCCAC
>JAGWRJ010000591.1 GCA_028869725.1 Alphaproteobacteria bacterium
CGGGCGTCCTCTTCGTATCGCTGCTGGGTGCAGGTCCGCTGGCTGCGGTTTTGAGCATGGCTTTCGGCATTGTGATGCTGCGGATCCTTGATCTGCACGTGCCGCCGGCGCTTGCAGTCGGACTGCTTCCCTTTGTCATGGTGCACCCGAACTATTCATTTCCCATCGCCGTCGCCATTGGTACTGCGCTGCTCATTCTGTCATTTCTGTTGTGGCAAAAGCTGACAGCAAGGCTGCTGGCCTAAGCCCCGCGACAGGTGTGTTGCTGTCCCCCGCGGCCCGCGAGATGCAACCCGACAGCGATCTGGACGCTGCCGGGCCTGAGGTCTCCCGCAGCTGAACAAACCAGCGTCGAGGGGCACAGCCGCGACCGGGTTCAAGGGAGCCTTGCGGACACATCGTCCGAGGGCCCCTCTCTCATCTGTCTTCTTCAGCGCGCGAATTTTTCGCTGAGGATGATGGAGCTCACAGTACGGGCAACGCCACCTGCCTTGCCGATCGCATCGAGGCTCGCATCCATCTCAGCCGTCGTCTCGGCTTCCACGAGGGCGATGAGATCGTAGGGACCGGCCACCGCCGACAGGCTGCGAACCTTGGGAATCTTTTTGAGTTCCGCCACCACGCGGTCGGCGCGTTTGGGATCTGCACTGATCATCACGATCGCCCGCAGGCGGGCATCGCCCACCGTTTCCGCCAGTTTCAGCGTATAGCCCTTGATGATGCCGCTGCGCTCCAGGCGGGCGATGCGCTCCTGCACCGTGGAGCGGGCCAGACCCAGCTTGCGGGCGAGCGCAGCAACCGGCTCTCGGGCATTGGCCCGCAACAGGTCGATCAGGCTCTGGTCAACGTCACGCATTTCGACGGCCTTATCCGGCGATTCGCCGGATAATAGCCGAGCCCCTGGCAGATTGCCGCCTCTCTTTCGGCCCCACCAGGGCGCATCACGGATGCGAGGTCACGACAGGGAGAGGTCCAATGAAGAATGTGATGCTTGTGGGCGGTGGCAAAATCGGTATCGCCATCACCGAATTCCTTACCGGCACAGGCGATTACCGGCTCACTGTCGCTGATCGCGATCCGCGCAGCCTGGAGCGGATGCCGACCAGGAATGTCGTGCTCAAGGAGGTCTCGGTCACCGACGATGCCGCCTTTGCGCGGGCCGTCGAGGGCCACGATATCGTCCTCGCCGCCACCCCGTTTGATCTCACCCCGCGCGTTGCGGCCGCCGCCAAGAAGGCTGGCGCCCACTATCTTGATCTCACCGAAGACGTCGAATCGACCCGCGCCATCAAGGCCCTGGCTGAGGGCGCGGACACCGCCTTCATTCCTCAGTGCGGACTTGCTCCCGGCTTCATCTCGATCGTCGCCTACGACCTTGCCAAGAAGTTCGACAAGCTGCGTGACGTCAACATGCGGGTCGGTGCGCTGCCGCAGTTCCCGCATAACGCCCTCAAATACAATCTTACCTGGTCGACGGACGGTCTCATCAACGAATACTGCAACCCGTGCGAATCCATTCGCGACGGCATCAAGGGTGAAGTCCCCGCCCTCGAAGAGCTCGAAGAATTCTCGCTCGATGGTATCGAGTATGAGGCCTTCAATACCTCGGGCGGTCTTGGCACCCTGTGCGAGACGCTGGACCAAAAGGTTGAGAACCTCAATTACAAGACTGTGCGCTACCCCGGCCATTGCGACATCGTCAAAATGCTGGTGCGCGATCTGCGCCTCGGCCAGCGCCGCGGACTTCTCAAGGACGTCCTGGAGACCGCAATTCCCATCACCTACCAGGACGTGGTGCTGGTCTTTGTCACTGTCAGCGGCTGGCGCGATGGCCGGCTTACGCAGGAAAGCTACGCCAAGAAGATCTATGCGACCGAGGTCGGCGGGCGGCTGATGAGCGCGATCCAGATCACCACGGCGGCTGGAATCTGCGCCATGACCGATCTTCTGGTCCACGGCAAGCTGCCACAGACGGGCTTTGTGCGTCAGGAAGAGACGCATCTGAAGGACTTTCTGGCCAACCGCTTTGGTCGCCATTACGCGTAAGGCGACAGACGCGGTGCAGTCAGCGTTGAGGTGAGGTACTGCGCGGCAGGGACAAAAGGACAAGGACCACAGCCCCGGTGCCGCAAGGGGCTCTGTCCCGATCCCGCCATACCGCACGGTGTCCGCCGGGCCTATAAGCTCCTGCGCATGGCCGCTTTCGGGCCTTGCGGGCGCAACGCCCGGCAGATGTGATGCCAAAGGTTCCGACAAGGGCAAGGACAGGTCATGAATACCAATCGAACCGGCGCCGAGGCGCTGATTGCGGCCCTGGTGCAGCATGGGGCCAGCCATATGTTCTGCGTGCCGGGAGAATCCTATCTGGCCGCACTCGATGCCC
>JAGWRJ010000049.1 GCA_028869725.1 Alphaproteobacteria bacterium
ATGGGCTTTGAAGATGTGGTCATCCGTCTGGCGACCAGACCCGAAAAATTCGGGGGCAGCATCGAACGCTGGACTGCGGCTGAGAAGGCGCTGGGTGATGCACTGCGCGCCACTGGCCATGATTTCGAGATCGCCCATGGCGAAGGTGCGTTCTACGCACCGAAATTGGAATTTCATCTGCGCGATGCGATCGGTCGGTCCTGGCAGGTCGGCACGCTGCAACTCGACTATGTCCTTCCTGAGAGGCTGGACGCGACGTACATCGCCGAAGACGGCTCACGCCAATACGTGGTGATGCTCCACAGGGCGATCCTGGGCTCTCTCGAACGTTTCATCGGAATGCTCATCGAGCATTACGCCGGCAGGTTCCCTCTATGGCTGGCACCGACACAGGCGGTTGTCGCGACCATTGTATCGGATGCGGCCGACTATGCGGGCGAGGTCCGGTCCGCGCTGGCAGCGGCGGGTCTGCGTTGCGAGCTCGATACGTCAAATGAGACCATCAATTACAAGGTTCGGCGCCACAGTCTCGCCAAGGTGCCCTACCTTCTGGTTGCCGGCCGGCGTGAGGCCGAGGAACGTACCCTGACGTTGCGCCAGCTCGGATCCAAGGCACAGAAGGTCATGAGCCTGGACGACGCGCTGGCCATGCTGAGGGCCGAGGCGGTCCCGCCGGACCTGCGGCACGAATGAGTTGCGACCAGATAAATCGCGATTTCACCGCTGGCGTGGCCGAAATACCCCTTGCGAAAAGCCCGCGCATTCCTATTCTCAAGAGAATACGGCCGCCTCCAGAGAGCGACCGTTTTCTGCGTTCAGCGTTGTTCACAACGCCGGCGCGAGCGCCCGAAGGAGATCTCCGGCCAGCCTATGATACGTTAGCGACGTTTTCTGGGCCGGCCACCGAGCGCGAGACCGGCTTTTGAAGGGAGAGAGTCATAGTCGCCAGACGTATGCAAGGTACCGCCGCAGCACCAGCCAAGGGCGGTCCCCGTGTCAATGAAGATATCCACGCGCGCACGATGTTGCTCATCGGCGACGACGGCCACAAATATGGCGAGCTAGGGCTGGACGACGCCCTGGCCATTGCGGAAGAAAAGGGTCTCGATCTCGTCGAGGTTTCGCCTGACGCGCGCCCACCCGTGGTCAAGCTCATGGACTACGGCAAATACAAATACGAGCAGCAGAAGAAGGCTGCCGAAGCCCGCAAGAAGCAGAAGGTCATCGAGATCAAGGAGATCAAGATGCGCCCGACCATCGACGATCACGACTACGATGTGAAGATGCGGGCAATGAAACGCTTTTTCGATGAGGGCGATAAGGTAAAGGTGACCTTGCGCTTCCGCGGCCGCGAGATGGCGCACCAAGAGATCGGCATGCAGCTGCTCACCCGCGTCCAGCGTGACACGGAGGAATTCGCCAAGATGGAGCAGTATCCTAAAATGGAGGGCCGCCAGATGATGATGGTCCTGGCGCCACGCTAGACTTGGCCATCCAGCACCGGGGGTTGGCCACCTGCCCCCGTGCTGGCAGCAAGTGCCCAAAAAACAGGGGCTGCACTGTCCTTCTATATCTGAGCCTGGTTCCGGCTTTTGCCCGCAGTGGCCCGCCCCGTCAGGGTTCTGGCCAACGGGTACAGCACGCAGCCAGCCGCTCCGGATCGCAGTTTCCTCCAGAGAGCACAACGCCAACGATCGGACCACCGCCAAACTTGCCCGCAAGCAGTGCCGCCAGTCCGGCCGCCCCGCCTGGCTCTACGACGAGCTTGAGCACCTGGGCCGCATAAGCCACAGCCCGCTCCAGCTCTGCATCGCTGACGGCAAGACCACCAGCAACAGTATGCCGTGCCACCGCGAAAGGGATGGCGCCCGGCATGGGTGCCATCAGCGCATCCGCGACGCTCATGGGCCCGCCAGGCGCGGCCATGCGCTGTCCTGCCCGCAGCGAGCGGCCCATGCCATCAAAGTCCTGGGGTTCGACCGCGAAGACCTGGGCAACCGTACCCGCAGCGCGCAGGCCCAGCCCTACGCCCGCCACCAGTCCGCCACCACTGCAGGGTACCGCGACCCGATCCAGCGTCACCCCGAGGTTTGCCGCCTGGCGGGCAAATTCCAGTCCCACCGTACCCTGGCCGGCAAGCACCGCGGCATCATCAAATGGGCGCAACAGCGTTGCACCGCTCTGGACGACGATCGCATTCGCAATTTCCTCGCGATCCTCGCGAAGACGATCATAGAATAGGATGCGAGCACCAAAGGCCTTGGTCCCGGCGATTTTGGCCGCCGGTGCGTCCTTCGGCATGACGATAGTAGCCGCAACGCCGAGTTCAGACGCGGCGGCGGCAACTCCCTGGGCATGATTGCCTGAGGAGAAGGCAACCACGCCCCGGGCGCGGGCCTCGGCAGGCAATTGCAGAAGAAAATTCATGGCGCCACGGAATTTGAACGAGCCGGTGCGCTGGAACAGCTCCGCCTTGAGAAGGACTCGGCAACCCGCGCGGGCGTTCAGAGCCGGACTCTCCAGTACCGGGGTGACTGTCGCGTAGGGCGCAAGACGCGCCGCGGCGGCCTCAATATCGGCGATGTGCGCTGACCCGTGCATGCGTGACTTGAAGCAAGGCTTTCGGCTAGAGGTTTAGCATGCTGACATCGGCCCGTCGCCCCGTTCGTTTTCATTTCCGGCACGAACCGGAGCGACCCTGGTGGTCGTTCGGACGGCGGGAACGCAGGATCATCCAAACCGCATACCATCTGCGCCGGTCCGAACGAAGCGGCATAAGCATATTCATGCGCGGCATGACGTCCCGAGACGGGCATGTCCTTGGAACACCGAAAGGGGGCACAGAATGATGAACGTCTACCGCATCCGCAACGGCATCCTTGCGGCTGTGCCATCAGCCGAGACGCAGGTGCAGGATGCACTCTGGTATGATCTGCTCAATCCCTCACAGGAGGAGCTGGCTGCGGCAGGCGCTTGGCTTGGGCTGGCGATGCCAAGTCATGCGGACATGCAGGAAATCGAGGCCTCGTCACGGCTCTACCAGGAAGACGGTGGTCTCTTCATGACGGCCGTAATTCTCTCCAACACCGAAAGCGAAACCCCGGGCGCCGACGTGGTCACCTTCGTTCTCGCCCGCGGCAAGCTGGCGACGCTACGCTACATCGATCCTCATGCCTTTCGTACCTTCCTGGCCCGTGCTGACCGCGGCACCGTCAGGGTAGGCGCCGCCGATCAGGTATTGGGCGGACTGCTCGATGCCATCATCGACCGGATGGCCGACGTCCTGGAGCGGATCAGCGATGATGTAGAAGGCATTAGCCACCGCATATTTGCGGCAAATCCAGGCGGACAACGTGACTTTCCCGGCATTCTGCGCGACCTGGGACGGAAGAACGATTTGACTGGCAAGATGCGCCAAAGCCTCGTCAGCATCGGCAGGGTTATCAGTTACATGACGGAAAATTCCACCCTGAGTGAAGGCAGTCGCGAAATCCGGGCGCACCTCAAAACCCTGTCCACCGACATTCAGTCGCTGCTGGATCATTCCTCCTATGTTGCCGGCAAGATCAATTATCTGCAGGATGCGACTCTTGGACTGATCAACATCGACCAGAACAACATCATCAAGATCATGTCAGTCGCGGCCATGGTATTTTTGCCGCCTACCCTCTTTGCCTCGATATGGGGCATGAACTTTAGGGACATGCCCGAACTGCACCTGTGGTGGGGATACCCCATGGCGGCAGCCATCATGGTGGCTTCAGCAATTGTGCCCTATCTGATTTTCAAGCGGAAAGGCTGGCTGTGAACAATCTTTCTGGTCGGGGCGTTGCGCTGAAGCTGGGCGGCACGATCTGCTTCTCGCTGATGTATGCGACGCTGCGCCTGGCCGGTTCCATCCCCGTCGGCCAGGAAATCTTTTTCCGCGCCTTTTTTGCGCTGGTTCCAGTGCTCCTGCTCGCATGGCGGACCATCGGGCTTCGTGCCACCCTGCGCACAAGCCGACCGCTCATGCACGTGGCACGCTCGCTGGCCGGCGTATCATCAATGTTCCTGAATTTCACGGCCCTTGCCATGCTCCCATTGGCAGATCTGACTGCCTTCGGCTTTGTCAGTCCCATCTTTGCCGTCATTCTCGCAGCCCTAGTGCTGCGCGAAGGAGTGGGGCCGCGACGCTGGAGCGCAGTATTTGTCGGTCTGTTCGGCGTTCTGGTGATGCTGGCACCTCATGGCGGGCTGAGCGGACTTTCCAAGTATGGCTTCTCCGCCGGTGCGCTCCTTGCCCTGAGCGGTGCCTTTTTGAGCGCGATCGTCGTAGTTCTCATCAGGTCCATGCACCAGACAGAGCGGGGTGAAACCATCGTATTTTACTTCATGTCGGCCTGTTCGCTCGTGGGCGGAATCAGCATGGTGTTCGATCATGTGGCGTTAGACTGGCAGGCTGCTCTCTGGCTGGTGATAAGCGGTATCCTTGGCGGCCTCGGCCAGCTCGGCATGACCTTCAGCTATCGCTACGCTGAACCGTCGCTACTGGCTCCCTTCGATTACATGTCGATGATATGGGCGGTCGCACTGGGTTGGTATCTATTCGCCGAGGTGCCCAATTTCTGGGTCATGCTCGGCGCTGCCATCGTCATCGCGTCGGGACTGTTCATCATCTGGCGTGAACGTCAACTGCGCCAGCCCACCGTAGTCGAGGCTGAACCGGTACTATAGTCGCTTGCCAAAGATCGCCAAGCCGTCACCGTCCGCATGAAAGTCTGGCACCTCGGCATAACAGACATACCCATTGGCCGTGTAAAAGCGCCGTGCGGGTGCGTAGTCATCGCGGGTGGATGTTTCCGCAAAAAGGTGCGTGCCACCGCGGCGACGTACATCGCACTCGCTGGCCTCAAGCAGCGCCCGCCCCAAACCATGACGATGGGAGTCAGGATCCACTGCAATCCAGTACAGCTCGTAGCGGTTATCGGTTCCGGGAATACGGCCGTAGCAAGTATACCCGTCCACATGAGTTACGCCATCGGCGATCAGAAACAGGTAATCCGCACCCGGTGCCTTGGCACGCGTTTCGGTGACGAGGTCGCGCGCGATCGCCACCTCCTCGGCATTAAATACACCGGTTCGGGTGACGAGCGCGGCGATGTCCGCTTCGTCCGAGGCGTTGAGATCGCTGCGAAACTCGTTCATCGGGAGGTTACCTGAACAATAAGGTCAATCAGCCGAGAATAATCATACCCTGCCTGGTGGGCGGCGGCGGCAAAGCCGGCATCCGGCGACAAGCAGGGATTACAGTTGAGTTCGAGAATATAGGGTTGTCCGCGCGCGTCTACGCGCAGATCGACCCGACCGTAGCCTCCAAGCCCGAAGACCTCCCAGCAGCGTCGAGCAGTGTCACGCAGACGGGCTGCAAGCTCCGGTTCTGCTTCTTCGCAACCAAAATGGCGCACCGTGGCGCTGAAGGCCGGGTCCGATGCATGCCACTTGGCACCATAGCCAACAATGCGCGGACGACGGTCATCCCAATCGACGAAGCGCATCTCGGCCAGGGGCAGAATTTTGACGCCGGAGCGCTCCTCGATCAGCGCAACATTGAATTCGCGGCCTTCGACGAACGCCTCG
>JAGWRJ010000592.1 GCA_028869725.1 Alphaproteobacteria bacterium
AGATCGCGGTTGCGATCCTAGCCCAGATCACCCAGGAGCTTCGGCTCTCATCCTCCGAGAACGCCTCTGAGCCTGCGCAACCCGCAGCAAGCGTTCGCAATTCTGGTCTGAAGAGTTAGGCAGCGATATCTTGCGACAAAGCTGGCGTCAGGGCGAAGTGCACGTCCTTGCGCCCGTGCCCATCTTGGGCTGGAGTGATGCTATGGTCACCGAAGCCGCACCGCATATCCTGATTGTGGAAGATGCGCGCGATATCCGCGAGCCTCTGGCACGCTATCTGCGCCAGCACGGTTATCGTGCCACCACCGCAGCCGATGCCGCAGCTGCGCGCAAGCTAATGCGCGTGTCCGCCATCGACCTTGTGGTACTTGACGTGATGATGCCCGGAGAAGATGGGCTCAGCCTCTGTCGTTCAATCCGCGAGACAAGCCAGATACCGGTCATCCTGCTGACCGCTCGCGGCGAAGAGGTGGATCGCATCATCGGCCTCGAAATGGGTGCGGATGATTATATTCCCAAACCATTTTCACCACGCGAACTGGTGGCGCGCATCGCGGCCGTGCTGCGTCGAACGCAGGCGCTGCCGCCCCATCAGACGCCCCCACCATCCGCGCGCATCCGCTTTGGCAGCTGGATTCTCGACACCAGTCAGCGTGAGCTTCTGAGTGCTGATGGTGTCGCCACCCCACTGTCGAGCGGCGAGTTTCGTCTGCTTGTGGCCATGCTTGAGCGACCCAAGATATCCCTTACGCGTAATCAGCTCCTTGATCTCACCAAAGGGCGTGACGCCGAACTGTTCGATCGTTCGATCGACAATCATGTCAGCCGCCTGCGCAAGAAGATCGAGCCCGATCCCAAGAACCCGCGCTACATCAAGACCGTGTGGGGCGGAGGTTACATGCTCGCGGTCGATCCGGAGCCCGCATGACGCGCTGGCTCTCGTCACTGCTACCGCGCACGCTTGCGGCCCAGCTCATTATAACCACGGCGGTCGCGGTCATCCTATCCAACTTCGCGGTCGCCGCCTGGTTCACAGCCACCCATGACCGTCTGATCCGTGCCGAGCTGATGGACCGGCTGGTCGACCGGGCCGCTTCCGCAGCCGGCCTTCTCGACAGCATTCCGCCCTCTGAACGACGCCGGGTCACCACCACCATGAGTTCTGGTCCATGGCGCTTTGAATTGACGAGGCGGCTTCCGCGCCAAGCCGCCATGACCGCTGTCGAGGCCAGTCTCGCCGAGCGCGTGCGGACGGAACTACCGGCTCCGGGGCCTCAGGGACCCGTCACCGTCCGTATCCTTCACGGGATGGACCGGGCTACCCAGTCACCGCGGAGCGGCAGCATCCTGCACCCTCGACGTCCTGCAGCGCGGTTGATGCGGATCACCGTGCCGCTCAGTGGTGGAAGCGGTCTTGTGACGACCTTCCTGCTGCATGCTGACCCGCCCTGGCCCATTGCCTTTGTTTACGGCGTCCTCGTCGCCGTGATTACCGCAGCAGCGGTTGCCGCCTTTGCCGTAAGGCGGGTCGCCCGCCCCCTTTCACGGCTGGCGTCAGCCGCCAGCATTGTCGCCCATGGCGGCGATGCACCACGTCTTGAAGAGGAGGGTCCGGAAGACGTGCGCCGCGCGGCGCAGGCCTTTAACGCCATGACCGACCAGGTCGGGCGCGTGCTCGAGAGCCAGCGCCAGCTGCTGTCGGCAGTCGGTCATGATCTGAGAACTCCACTGACGGCTATGCGGATCTCCACCGAATTCATCGCCGACGATGAGGTCCGCGATCGCATCGAGAAAAATCTCGACGAGTTGCGAACCCTCACCGACGCCGTGCTCAGCGCTGCCCGCGGTGCCGGCTGGGAAAAGCGGCGACGGATTGATCTGGCCGCCCTGGTCGAGAGCGTCTGCGCCGACCTCGAAGAAATGGGGCTTCCTGTCAGCTTTCATCCGCATGCCGCCATGACCGTCCTATGCCGGCCTGACGAGATCCGTCGTGCCGTGCGCAATCTGCTCGAAAACGCTGTCACCTATGGCAAGTCGGCCGAACTCAGCCTGCGCGATGAAGACGGCATGGCGGTTGTGCGTATTGATGATCATGGTCCTGGCATTCCGACCGATGACATGGAGCGGGTCTTCGAGCCGTTTGTGCGTCTCGAAGGCTCGCGCAGTCACGAAACCGGTGGCGCAGGTCTTGGTCTGACCCTCGTCAAGACCATCGCCGAGGGTCATGGAGGTTCCATCACCCTCGAAAACCGACCGCAAGGAGGCCTGTCAGCAATCTTGCGTTTGCCGCGGGAGGCCGAAGCCGCCTAATCTCCCGGCATGCAGTTTCTGTCTCTACCTGTCGCACGCGCCAAGGGCGCCATTCTGGTTCACGCCCAACGGGCCGGCAGCCGCCTGTTCAAGAAGGGGCGCGTCCTGTCCGCCGAAGACCTCGATCTGCTGCGCGCGAGCGGGATCAGTCAGATCACGGTCGCCCGTCTCGATGCGGATGACGTCGGTGAAGACGAAGCCGCGCTGCGGCTCGCCGAACTGTGCGCCGGAGAGAACGTGCGGGTAGGCGCGGCCTTTACCGGACGCGCCAATCTGTACGCCGAGGCGGCTGGTCTTGTTACTATCGATGCTGCGCTTGTCGATGCTGTCAACGCGGTCCATGAGGCAATTACGCTGGCCACCCTACCGTCATTTACCCGGGTGACGGCACGCCAGATGCTCGCCACCATCAAAATCATTCCCTTTGCTGTACCCAGGGGCGCACTTGATACGGCACTGGCAGTGCTGCAGCGCCCGCCGGTGCGACTTGCGCGCTTTTGCCAGCAGCGTGTCGCGCTGATCACGACCTGCCTTGAAACCACCAAGCCTTCGATTCTCGACAAGACCCGAGGCGCTGTCGAAGACCGGCTTCGCGCCCTTGGAAGTACGCTTGTCCTGGAACGGCGGGTGGACCATGCTCCGGCTCCGATCGTCCCGGCAATCCACGAAGCAATGGCGGCAGGGTGCGATCTCATTCTCCTTTTTGGCGCCAGTGCCATTACCGACCGCCGCGACGTGATACCAGCAGCGATCCAGGACGCTGGCGGCCACATCCTGCATTTTGGCATGCCAGTAGATCCGGGAAACCTGCTGCTGCTCGCCAAACTCGGATCAACAACGCTGATCGGACTTCCAGGCTGTGCCCGATCGCCAAAGCTGAACGGTTTTGACTTTGTGTTGTGGCGCCATCTCGCCGGGCTCTCGCTCACGGCCCGTGATCTGATGGGAATGGGCGTCGGCGGTCTTCTCAGCGAAATCCCTCTACGTCCCCAGCCTCGCGACGAGACAGAACATCTCGAGGCGCAGGCACCTTATGTGTCCGCAGTGGTGCTGGCCGCGGGGCAGTCGACGCGCATGGGGCGCAACAAACTCCTCGAGCCTGTCAACGGCAAACCCCTCATCCGTTACGCCGTGGAAGCTGCGCTGGCCAGCCAGGCCGATGAGACAATCGTGGTAACCGGCCACGACGCTGACGCCCTCAAGGCCGCACTTTCTGGGCTTGAGGTTCGTATCGTGCACAATCCAGAATACGCCAAGGGGCTGAGCACCTCGGTACGCTGCGGGCTTGCTGCCATCGGCGACAAAGCCGATGGGGCCTTGATGCTTCTGGGCGACATGCCCGCGGTCGACGCAGAGCTGATCAACCGGCTGATTGCCGCCTTCGCGCCTCAGGAAGGTCGCGCGATATGCCTGGCGAGCCGCAAGGGCGCCCGTGGCAATCCCGTCCTCTGGGCACGACGCTTTTTTGATGCCATGGCCGAACTGGAGGGCGACATCGGTGCACGCAATCTGCTGGCTGCCTATCCTGAGCTGATCGCCGAGGTCGAGGCCATGAGTGATGCCCCCTTGCGTGATATTGATACGCCTGAAGCACTCGCTGCCTTGCGAAGCCAACCATGAGCGATCCTCTTTACAAACGCAGCCTCCTGCGGCTTGCCGCCGACGCCCACGGGGCCGGCCAGCTGGCTGGCGCCCATCATCATGGGGAGGCACATAACCCGGCCTGCGGCGATCGGGTACGCATGGATGTTGCGCTCGAAAATGGCCGAATCTCGGGCCTTGCCCATGAGACGCGTGCCTGCGTGCTGGCCCAGGCGTCCGCTGCGATCCTCGGCCGCGATGCCATCGGCGCCAGCGCCGCGGACATCACTGCCTTGCGCCATCAGGTTCTGGCCATGCTCGCTGGCAACGCCCCGCCGCCGGAGGCTCCTTTTGCGGCTTACCGCGAATTTGCCGGCGCGGCCGACCTTCCAGGCCGCCATCGCTGCGTCGTCTTGCCCCTGGATGCGCTCGTTGCTGCACTTCCCGACGTCGCGAGCTAAGTCACCCGCGCGGCGACGCCAACGTCGAGGAACTCCACAGCATAAGGTCCAAGTTCAACCTGCCGAGCGGAGCGCCGAACCGTGCCGCAGCCGAACGGAAGGCTGTGCGCGCCATCAAGGCGAGGGTCAGAAAAGATCTGCGCCGTCGCAGTGAGGTTATAGAGACAGAGGACGGTTTGCCCCGCGGTGCTGCGGCTGAACGCAAAAACCCCGGAGCCCGCATCCCACAGAACGATATCGCCGTGCGACAGCGCTGGATTTTGCTTACGCGCCGCAATCAGCCGGCGGCAGTAATTGAGATTGGAGCCCGGATCATCCTGCTGTTGGCGTACGGCAAAGGCGGCATGGCCGGACCATGCAGGCAACCAGGGTACGCCTGCGCTGAAGCCGAGACTGGGTGCCGCTGCGTCCCACGGCATCGGCGTACGGCAGCCATCGCGCCCATAGGTATAGGGATAGTAGAGATCACCCACGGGATCGCGCAGCGCCGACCGGGGAAGCGGCGCCTGTGGCAGGCCAAGTTCCTCTCCCTGATAAAGCAGGACCGTGCCGCGCAGGCCAAGCAGCAACGCCAACAGCAGGCGGGCAAGTCCGGGCGGTGGCGTACGGCCACCAAAACGGCTGGGCGCGCGCATGACATCATGATTGCTGAAGCTGAGCGACGGCCAGTGCCGGGGATGGCGAGCCAGGGTGTCAAGATGGGCGCGCAGGAAATCCGGACCAAGCGTGCGGGCCTCAAGCAGCGGGAAGCTGTACCCGGAGTGAAGTCCCTCATCCGAGGCCGCGTAACAGCCGCTGCGTTCCGGCTGCTCGGAGAACTCGCCCATGACGAAGCGATCCGGGTAGTCGTCGACCACACGGCGTATCTCATCCAGAACCTGAATATTCTCGGGCAAGTTACTATCATGAATATGTAACTGCATATTTGGTGCATGCGCCCATTCAGCGGCGGTGCGTTCCCCTTCCGACACGGGAGGATTATCGCAGAGCGCTGCGTCATGCAGATAGGCATTGGCGACATCCAGACGAAAGCCGTCGATGCCCCGCTCCAGCCAATGGCGCAGTACGGCCAGCGCCGCCGCCCTGGCATCTGGATTGCGCCAGTTGAGCTTGGGCTGCTGGCGCAGGAATTTATGGTGGTAGTACTGCCGTCGCGCCGGCTGATAGGACCAGGCCGGACCACCAAATGCAGAGAGCCAGTTGTTGGGTGCGGTGCCGTCGGCCTGCGCCGTGGCCCACACATACCAGTCGGCCTTCGCGCCATTACCCAGGCTCTCGGCAAACCATGGATGCTCATCCGAGGTATGGGCCAGAACCTCGTCAAGCATCACCTTAAGCCCACAGGCATGAGCAGCGCCTACCAGGCGGACAAGATCCTCTTCGTTTCCGAAGTCCGGGTGGACGCCGGCATAGTCCGAGACGTCATAGCCCCAGTCGCGATTAGGAGAAGGATGGATAGGCGACAGCCAGATGGCATCGACGCCAAGATCCGCAAGGTAGGACAGCTTGGACAGGACCCCGGCAAGGTCGCCCTGGCCGTCGCCATTGCTGTCACAGAAGCTGCGAATATAGATCTGGTAGATGACGGCGCCGCGCCACCACTGCCCGGCGCCGGCCATCTCTAAACCTCGTCCGCCCTGGAGACGATGCGGCCGACAAGGCCATAGGCGACCGCCTCCTCCGCACTC
>JAGWRJ010000050.1 GCA_028869725.1 Alphaproteobacteria bacterium
CCACCCCAGCCCGTGCCCGGCCAACCCCCCAGACGGCCAGGCGCGTGCACGGGAAGTATCAGCTTACCCGCAGCGGCGCTATCTGCTTCGCGGCTATTGGAGTGATCGCACTCGCATCGCTGAACACAGGCAACAATCTTCTGTTCATGATCCTTGCCGTTGTGGGAGCCGGGGTGGTGATCTCGGCCATAACCTCGAGGGTCATCCTTTCGGGCATCGAGATCGATTGGGCCTTCCCGCAGCGTGTCTTTGCGGAGGACGAAGTGCGCGTGCCCATAACGATCCACAATGCCAGGCGGCATGTGTCCGCCTACGCCATCTCGATCAAAGCGGCTGAACACGGCGCCGATGCGGCAGATGAGGATCGAATGAAGATGCGCGGGGTCTTTGCTCCTTACCTTCCGCCTCAAACCGCACTGCACTTTGAGGCCGGTGTCACATTCAAGCGGCGGGGCATCTATCCATCGATTTCTCTGGAAATCAGCTCGCGCTTTCCTTTCGGCGTCTTGAGCCGGAAGCAGACCGTGTGCATGGAAGAAGCAATACTGGTGTTTCCGGCGGTTGAACCTGCAGCCGCTGCCAGACGCCCTTCGAGCACGCCCGGCGCCGGGATGGAAAACGTACATCGGGGCGCCGGCGGCGATTTGTATTCTATACGGCCATACCGCGACGGAGACCCAGCGAAGCACATCGATTGGAAGGCCACGGCCAAGACCGGGAAGATCAGGGTGCGGGAATTCACCAGCGAAGCCGCAGACAGCGTCGCCATCTTTCTCGATTGCCGGATCGCCACTCCCTTGGACAACGCAGCCCGCAACCGCTTCGAGTGCGCCGTCCGCTTCTGCGCGTCGCTTGCCTGTGAGACTCTGCCGAATCGCGCAACCCTGCAATTTGCCGGAGCCGATGTGCGAACAAGGGCTGAGCAAGGCCCGCGAGCGGTTGATGCCGTGCTTGCAGCGCTTGCTCTAATCGAGCCGGATGCCGGTTCAGGAACAAGAGAATCCGCTCCGCTGAATATGTTGTTCGCCGGACGCATACCGCTTGTCGTCACGGACCGACCTGCCGACCCGACGTTCGGCATTGCCGCCGCCACGGGCCGTGTCGTCGCCATGAACGATCTCTGCGATCCGGCCATGCCGCTCAAAGCGTGATTGGTGCCGGGCGTGGCCGGTGCCCTGCGGAGCCGCGGCATAATCCTCGCGCAAGGTCGAAGACGCCGCCCGCAACGTCGCGTCCGCACTACCCAAGCCAGGAAATCCAACGAGGGGTAGCCACGGGACGATTTCTGCCCCGTGAGCCTTTGCTTTGGCGATGTGCAACCCCGCGGCACAGGAACCGTGCCGTGGTTACCGCTGTTCCGGCGCCCCTAAAAAATGTGCAGGCGCAGCGTGAGGTACTTCTTGGGATTCTTGCGGAACACGTCCAGGAACTCACGCAGCGACTGCGAGCTTGAGCTCAGGTTGTTGTACAGTGTGGTGTTCGTGGAAAGCAATCCGAGCGATCCCTGCCCTTTCACGATCCTGCCCGTGATCGTATTCACGTTTCCGGTGATCTCGTTCAGCCGGTTGTAAAGCTCGGGATCCTTGGCCAGCTTGCCGAGCGTTCCGTGACCCTCGTTGATGCCGGCCAGGAGCTCGCGCGTCTGGTTGATGGTTGAATTGAGGTTGTCATAGACGGAGGGATCGTTGATCAGTTTCGCCACCGTGCCGTTTCCGTGCTGAATCTGGTTCATCATGTCGTTGGCGCGATCAATCGTGGCGTTAAGCTTGTTAACGAGCGTGTCGTTGTTCACGAGCTGGCCCAGCGTGCCTTGTCCGTGCGAAACCTTGGTCATCATGGCCTGCATCTCGGCCACGGTCGCATCCAGCCGGTTGTAGAGCGATGGGTCGTAGATCAGCTTGCCGACGGTACCCTTGCCGTCCGTGATCTGGCTCGTCACCTGAGTCAGCTTGGAGCTCAACCCGGTGAGGTTCTGGAGAACGTCATTGGCGTTCTGCACGATCTGTTTCATATCGGCCGTCTGCAGCGTTCTAACCTCGCCGTCGGGCGGCACGGCCGGCTGCGACTGGCTGCCGCGCGTGATGTCCACGAAACTTTGGCCGAGCAGGCCGAAAGTCGAAATGCTTGCCACAGAATCGGCTCGGATATCCTCGGCGAAGCGCCGGTCGATTTTCAGCGTGACGGCTACGGCGCGGTTGGGATCGCGGTAAGGAGACAGGCGGATCCAGCTCACATTGCCCACGGGCACGCCGGCCAGTTGCACC
>JAGWRJ010000593.1 GCA_028869725.1 Alphaproteobacteria bacterium
GCGAAGCTGGTGGCAGCGGTCTGCGTTACTCGTTCGATATCCGCACGGGCAAAGTGACCCACGAAGTGGGCATCGACGCCAAGACGGGTAAAGTGCTGGAACACTCGATCGAGGGCCCCAACGCCGACTGACGGAGCGGCCTGAGGACGAGGCAGCAATCCTGGCGGGGGCGATCACGCGCCTGCCGCCAGGATCTGTCTTCGGCTTCCCATGATCGCATCAACGAGGTGCGTTCGTACCGATGCGTCTGCGATGGGCATGGATCTCGTGGCCCACAGCCTCTTGCCCGCCTTTTCCGTCATCTTGAACGCCCGCGGGCTGCTACGGCGCCCCTATGCGATGGCCCTCACCGGAGAATGGCGAGAGGTCACCGTGACGGACAGGGGCGCCGCCGGCTGCTGATAGCGCCGCGCGATGACGTCACTTCGCTACGGGATCCATGAACAGCACCCGGGTTGAACCTGGTGCGATCAGGTAGCGATGGCGATAGTCCGTGGGACTGGCTTTAGGATTGATGTGGATGTTCGCGGTCACGAGGTAGATCCGTCCGCTCTGGGGATCAAGGCCCATTGTACGGGCGCCCAGTTCGGTATGGACCGGTGGAAGTGCTTCAAACCTGTCGGGCGATACTTCGCGTACCATCGACAATGTGCCTTCAAAGTTCGAACTGAAGGCAATATGGGTTTTGGGGTCAAAGCGAGCTGCATCTGATCCCTTGCCGATCGGAATGTCGCGCAGGACCGTGCCGGTATCCGCGTTCATCACGACCATGATCCCGTTGCCACAGGTGGAGAACAGGCGGTGGGACTTGACGTCAATGGCAAGACCGCGCGGGCTCTTGCAGGCGGGCATGGCCCAGTGGGCATCGACGACGTTGGTGTGCGTATTGAAGCGGACGATTTCGTGCTTCTTGACCGCATTGACGTAGGCAAAGCCATTCTCGCCCGATACCCCGAATTCCAGAGGGGTGCCGACATGAACCGTGGCAATCACAGTGTCGGTCTTGGGGCTGATCGCAGTCACTTCCCCCGAATCGCCGTCAATGACGTAGACGGTATCGGTCCTGTGATCGAAGAAGATGCCATCGGCGTCGGGGGCAGCCTTGATGCGCTTTTCGACCTTCAGGGTCTTCAGATTGAACGCCACCGCCTCGCCGGCCTGCCCATCATCGGTAAAGCCCTGATTGGTCGCATGAGAAATCGCGATGCCATGGGTGCCCCCCGGCATGCCAGTGACCACACCAATTCGCGCGCCGGTGTCGCCATCAATCACCGAGAGCTCAGCACCATGGGCGATGTAGACCCGATGGGATAGCGCATCATAGTGCAGATAGTCCCAGCGATCGGGTACACCGATGTGGACGACCTTGGTCAGCGTGTACGTGGGCGCAGGTCCTGCCTCCGCAGCCGCCATAGGAAGCGCGAGCGCAGCGGCAAGCGCCCAAGCAAAGCATGTCTTCATGGATACCCTCCGTTCATCCACCCAACTGTGCGGGAAACCGTGGTACGCGCCAGAGGTGACAAGATTGTATTTTGCGAATGTTGAGGGATGGAACTCAACATTACAATATTGTTATATTGTACGGAACTCACGACCCGCCCTACGACATCGGCCGGACGAAAACGTAAAGGGGGAATCAGATCTCACGCAGGATGATCGCGTGACGCTCGGCCAGGCGATAAAGGGTGTTGCGCGACACCCCGAGGAGCCTGGCGGCACGGCGCACATTGGAACCCGAGAGGGTGAGGGCGCGCTGGATGCAGTCTCTTTCCGCCTCGCAGCGCGCCTGCTCGAGCGTCGGGACCACCGCCGGCGCTGGTAACGGCGCGCCAAGCAAGCCGAGATCAGCGGCTGTCAACCAGGGCCCTTCTGCCAGCACGATCGCGCGTTGCAGGACCGCAATGAGCTCGCGAACATTGCCCGGCCAGCTATGGCTGCGCAGCGCAGCTATGGCGTCGTCGCGCAGACCGATAATAGACCGGTTCACTTCGCTGCTGAATCTCTGCACAAAGCGATCAGCCAGCAGAACGATGTCATTACCGCGCGCCCTGAGTGGCGGCATCTCAATCGACAGCACATTCAGCCGATAGTAGAGGTCCTCGCGGAAGCGGCCTGCTTCCACGGCCTTTTTCAGATCGATATGGGTCGCAGCAACAATACGTGTATCGAGCGCAATCGAAGCCGTTGCGCCGACACGCTCTATCACCTTCTCCTGGAGGAAGCGGAGCAGGTGGCCCTGCAATTCCAGCGGGAAGTCACCGATCTCGTCGAGAAAGCTGGTGCCACCAGACGCAGTCTCGAGCCGGCCCAGCTTGCGCGCAACCGCCCCGGTAAAAGCGCCGCGCTCATGGCCAAAGAGCTCTGACGCGATCAGTCCGGGAGGAAGTCCGGCGCAGTTGATTGCCACGAAGGGGGCCGCGCGCCGCGATGACAGCTGGTGAATTGCCCGCGCCGCGAGCTCCTTTCCGGTGCCGCTTTCTCCCGTTACCAGCACCGGTACATCGGTTGCCGCAATCTTGCGGATCATCCGGCGGATGGCAACAATGGCGGGGCTTTCGCCGGCAATACCCAGATCATCGAGCGCAGCGTCACGGGCAGGCGGGTGTTCGCTCTGGCGCTGGGCTTTCGCGTTGCGCAGCGTCTGCAACAACCGGTCCAGATCCAGGGGACGGGTGCAGACCTGATCGAAAACCTGCTCCTTGAGATATTCCTGTGCCAGGTCACGGGAGGTGGCGACGTCGTAGCCGTAGATACCAATGATCGGCGTCTTCCCGCTGGAACTGCGCAGTGCCCTTAAGGCGGTCTTGTCGGAGGCGCCAGGAATACTGTCGAGGTCGACAATAATTGCGGCCGCGTCCTTCCTGGCCGCAATGCGTGCGATCTGGTCGACCCGGGTACAGAAGAGGCCGCTCAGGTTGGCTTCCGCCAATGTCGTGCACAGCTCTCCGGTGCCACGGAGGCTGGCAACAATGACGGTATTTCCCTGCCCTGGTGCGCTATGCGGCTGCAAACCCGTCTCCCCTTGAGCTCTCACCCAGTCAACCCATTCCCAGCCCCCTCATGTCCATACCGGGCACACCCATGCCTCCCGTGTCCGGGATCGTGGCCGGTTCGACATTGTTTTATTTCTTCTGCTTTGCGTGGCCGGCCGCACCGTGTCCTGGTGCGACACCTACACGAAAGCACCCCAAGAAGATCCTTCTGCGTACCGGCCTGCCAGAGCTAGAAAAGCCAATCCGCCAAGAAGTAATTGCTGATACAATTATAATCTTGTATATCAATTTACTGATTAGAATCAAAGCTGGCAATACGTAACACGTTACACAAACTGCGCTACAGATCGCACATTCACTTCACGCCATAACTACATAATAAAAGCACAAAAGGACGTTCTTCATCGCTTGCCGTCCTGAGCTGAAAGCACGGTGACAGGCAGGCCATTCTACTGAGGTTAGTCTTCGGATTTTTGCCGTAGGCCCATCGGGGGGACCGGCACATGCTGAGGGGGCACTTCATGAAACCTATGGCCAACGCCGCCCAGGCACTCATCATCGGCGGCACCTTACTCGCACTGACATGTCCAGCGTTCGCCCAAAGCTCTTCGCCGGTGCCTCCCAAGGACAAGAAGGGCAGCGTTGACCTCCAGCAGCTCCAGTCTGAGCTCGACGCCTACCGCCATCAAATGGCCGCGCAGCAGGCTCTCGTGGCCAAGCAGGAAGCAAGCCTCAAGAAACTTCAGGCTGCCCTCAAGCAGCAGACCGCGCGCCTGCAGGCGCTGGAAAAGCAGACCCACGCGGCGATGAAGACGGCTGCAGCGCCGAAGCCTGCCAGCCAACCCAAACAGGTCGCGGCGGTAACGCAAACCACAAGTCCAGAGCCGCACCCGCAACCCCAAAGCACCACTGCCGCGCCCCAGCAAGCAGCCAAGCCGGTAGGTCAGGCTCCCAGCAAGGCGCCGCGTCCACAGGTGCAGGCGCTCTCCGATCTTGGCGGCGTGCTGACCCCGCGCGGGACCCTGTCGCTCGAACCCTCCATCGAGTTCGACCATGTCTCCACGAACCAGCTGATTTTCCGTGGCATCTCCATTGTGCAGGGCCTGCTGGTTGGCGTGATTGATGCCTCCGACGTCCGAGGTGACACGACGATCGCGGCCCTCACCGCGCGCTACGGCCTGACCAATCGCCTGGAACTCGAAGCCAAGGTCCCCTATCTATATCGGCAGAACAGCGAGACTGACATTCCGGCAACGAGCAATGCCCATCCGTTCCAGAGCTACACCACCGGACACGGCATAGGCGACGTCGAAGTTGCTGCGCACTATCAATTTAATTCCGGTGCAGGCGACTGGCCCATATTCGTCGGCAATTTCCGCTATAAAACTGATACGGGCACCGGGCCATTCGATGTCCTCTTCGATCAGAGCAATGGAGCGCCCCTTGCCCTTCCCACCGGATCCGGCTTTGCAGCAATAGAGCCAAGCCTTACCTTCATCTATCCTACCGATCCGGTGGTACTCTTTGGCAGTGTCGAGTTCGACCACAGCTTCGGCACGAACGAAAACAAGACCGTCTCGCAGACCTGTGGCCCGCAAAACAACCAGGCCTGCGTGGTTGGCGAAGTCACACCGGGAGACGCCTTCGGGGCCACGCTCGGAATGGCAATTGCCCTCAACGAGTCAACCTCGCTGACCCTCGGTTATCAGCACTATTACATTGGCGGCACCACCGTCATGCTCGATAACACGCCTTCAAAGTCCACCGCGCTTCAGGTTGGAAGTTTGCTGGTCGGAGGGTCCTACCAGGTGAACTCCCACGTAGGCGTCAACTTTACGACGCAAATCGGAGCAACCCGCGACGCACCCGATGTCCGGATCATGCTACGCATTCCAATCGCGCTTAATCTCTTTGGTGGGTAATCTGCATTGGGACACGGAACCTGAGCAACCCCAGGATCTGTTCAGCTGCTCCGGCTCAGATTTTCACGCAGCTTGACGTTCTCGAGGATGGATTCTGCGAGCAGCTTCTTGAGATTTTTGTTTTCCTCTTCGAGCCGCCTCAGGCGCTGCACCCCGCGGACATCAAGACCGCCATATTTGGCCTTCCAGTTGAAGAACGTTGCCGGGCTGATGCCATAGCGTCGACAGATATCGACTGTCTTGTCCCCGGCCTCCTGCTGTCGCAGGATGTTGATGATTTCGCTTTCTGCGAATTTTGACCGTCTCACGCGCGTCTTCCCTTGCCGCCCAGCCAGCCAGAAGATCCCGGGCCACAATTCGCGCGCCGAGTAGCAGCATTAGTGGGATATGCTGGTTGCCAATGCGGACTGGACATTGTTGGTAACGTTGGTCCCCAATTGGCTGAGTTGAATCTGACTTCTAAGAGCACTGTAATTACTCAAGGTCACATTGATCTCCATCTGCTGGGTAATATTCTGATTGCTGTCGTTGCTTGAGACGGCATTGACGATCCGCGACGGATCAAAGGTGCTGACCGCCGCCGAACTGCCCCCCGGGCTCGTGATGACAACGCCCGAGGTATAGACGCCTGGGGCATTCTGACCCGGTACAAGTGTTCCTTCTGCCACCAGGGTATTGTCCACGACCTTCACACTGATCTGCGGCGATCCCGGAACGGGGGTTGACGACGTCGTTGCCGGACCGCTCTGTACTGCCACGAGCCCACCATTGGTCGCAGTCAGCTGGGTTTCCAGAACTACGGCGCCATTCACGACAGTCTTGACGATCGCTCCAAAGTTGACGTCCACCCCTTCCACCATGAAGCCGCCGCGACTGCCTGCAAGCTGATGGTCCGAAACGGTGGACAACCCTGCAAACGGATTATCGCCGGTGCTGGCCAGACCTTGCGACGGGAGGCCACCCAGGAGAAGGACCAGCCCCGCTGATGCAAACGCAGTCCTTGATCGCGCCCAAAAGGGACGTGACCCACGGTCCCGTTGCGCGCGCGCCCCGATGCCTAAGGCTACAGCCAGCTTTGCAAGTAGGCATTCGAGCGCAGCGTCAAGCTTCCAGCCATCGCCACCGCTTACACAATCCCGGCCGCTCCCACCTTCAGAGCTCAGGACCCGCTCTATGCGCACCGTCAGCGCAGGTGCCAGGCTCCGCAAGGATGACGGACTTACCCGCGCGCGCCGCAATTCCTCAACAAGGCGGTCCATCGAGACACCTGGCCCGCAAGCCAGCGCCGACAGGATGATGTCAGCCGCCCGTTCCAGCCTGTCTTCGCTGCCGTGCGGAGCGAACGGCAAGGCCTCACTGCGGGCTTCATCCCCTGCTCTTCCTGCCTCCATTTTCACACGCGCGACCATCGACCGTCCCGTCAAAAAAGATTGTTCAGGAACAATTGCTCCGTATACACACTAAGTGAAAGCACAGGCTGGTGAATCGGCGCTGCGACCGGTGCAGGTGCACGTACGGCCAGAAATGCCTGCTCATTAAAGCCCTTTCGTGCCAATTCGAGATCATTGCGAATGACAAGGAGGACGCCATCCCAGATCTTGTTGAACCGGTGGCGTGACAGAACCTGCATGCCGCGAGCGGGGTCAGCAAAGAGCACACTTGTATCATTTACTGCCCGGATCACCACGAAATGTCGGTAGCCGTTGATCTGCACCAGCGCGATACCAGGCACCGCTATGTGCTCAAGCTGCGCCAGGGACAGCCGAAACCCGCTGACCTGGTAGCCGAGTGACTCGAGATAATCTTTCATATCGAGAAGCGAAAAGCCGAGATGGGTTATTTTCGCCTGGTCTCCATGGCGAAACATCTGAAGAAACGGCTCTGCTTCAGTTGTAGGCCGGTCATAGGAGTAGGTCAGCAAAGTCGCAACCGCTGCCGCACCACAGCTGTAGTCATAGTGCTGTACCACGACCGTCTGATAGCGAAGCTCACGCATGCTTTTGATGTGGGGCGTATAGACACCGCTACCTGGCAGGGTCAGATAGATTTCCCCGGCGGCCGCATATCGCGATGCAGACAATATGATAAGAGCTGCGGCGACACTCCAGGCTGCAATCAGGCTAACTTGCTTTGTTATACCTTTCCCGCGCATGCCTGGATCTCCCTCTGCCCAACGGCCCGATCCGCATTGCGACAGTCACGATGCAGATGCGTTTCCGGGGTTCTTGCCGCTACTGAAGCGTGACATTGACCACCATTGCCGCCTGTAGATTGTTGTTGTTTCCGGTATTGGCCACGAAATTGGACAATCCCGAGAAATTCTGCATCGCATTTCCAGAAAAGTTCACGGAGCCATTGGTGACGTTGCCGCCTGCGGTAATCGAGCTTCCGTTTATTGTCGCATTCAGATTGTTGGTACCTGCGACCGAATACACGATGTTGCCGCCGCGCCCGTGCATCTGGGCAAGTGACGCGTCACTTATGGTCGGCAGCATTGAAAAGTCGTCACTGGAAGAGCTCTTGCCAACCTGCGCATTGGCTGCCAGCGGAATACTGGCCACGATGAGCCCAGCTACTGCAATGCGCTTCAGCCATAATCCTGGTATGTTCGCAACCATGACGCCACTCTCCGCTGCATCTACACCGAACCATCAAGAAAGCGCATTGCCGGCGAGTGGGGCTCCCGCCGGCAATGCCGCGCAATGGTCAGTTGACCGTTGCGGTTCCCGTACCAAAGCCAACCGGCGAATATGCCGCCACAGAGGTGGCCGCCTGGTTGTTGTTGTACGAGGCTGTGGTTTGCGTCATCGTGTTGATGCCCGCAAAGTTCTGGAAGGCGTTGCTATTCTGGCTGATGCTGCCATTGTTCATGCTGCCAGCCGCTGCGCCGCCACTACCAGCGTTTCCACCGTTTCCGCCGGCGCTGGCCGCAAGCCCACCACCGTTGCCACCGTTGCCGCCGTTGCCAGCCGCAGCCGCAGCCGCAAATGAGATCGAGGTGCCGCCAAAGTGGGCATCAAGATCGTTCTTTGACACGACTGCGATCTTTGTAAAGCTGGAAGTGTTGGTAAGCGTGCTGCTCGTCGCGACTGTGCTGCCATCTGCCATCGCGGGCCCGAATGCAGCTGAAAGGGCGAGAGCCGACACGGCCGCCAAAATAATCTTCTTCATCTCAAGATCTCCATGTTTGGTCCTATGGACCAGTTGGTGTTGCCGCACAGGCTCCCTTCAGGTGATGCTCCTACCAGACGCGAGCAGATCACCTTCAGTTTTGGATCCTGGTCTCACTTCCCGCTCCCCCTATCACTTCGCTTCGAAAGGTTGCGTGCGAGACGAACCTGACACTGCAAGCGCCATGCCAATCTGCTCACGCACTCTATGTTGCTGATTTGTAAGGAACTCGCGCCTGCATAAGCGAAGCGGCTTGCAGCTCTTGCTGCAAAAGTGGAGCACAATTTGAGTCCAGCCTATCGTAACCGGTCGCAAGACGTGCGCGACACGCACTGGATGTAGCCAAAGAGCCTTCGTTTATTGACTTGATTTACAGAGGTTTGGGTTCGCGATGGCGCAAGTGGATCGGATAATTACTCCAGAAACTATCTTCAATGCGGCTCACAATAGAGAATGCGTCATCTACGATACACCAATGTATTCTTAAACACGCTCGTGGCGGAATATCGGCATTTATCCACAGGGGCTATGTTTCAGAATCGGTACATTGATATGTGCAGCTTTCGAAATTGCTCTTTTATTCCAATTTGAGGATGCACATTGGCACCCAGACCAGGAAGTGGTTTGGTCTTTATGGAGTAACCGCGGATCGGATTGAGAAATCTGGAAGCTGAATACGCCTCAAGCGGCGTATTCAGCTTGAGGCAGCATCGTTCTTAGCCAATTCAACGAAGAATGATCGGACGCGCGTCCTTGCTGTCTGCCTCGCCACTCTTTCGTGCTGGAGACTGCCAGCATTCCGTATCGTCAGGACTGTTCGTCGGAAATCAGGCCTTCACATATGCGCAGAAAGCTGCGGCGTACCAGATTAAGCTCTTCCATCGCCTTTTCGATGACGTCGACGCCGAGAGCAGAGGCAGGGACGCCATGGCCGCTCAGGCGGCGGGCCGCCGCCATATACATGGAGGCATTACGCAGTCCATCGGACAGTGCGATGAAATCTTCCAGATGATTACCAAGGTGATGGCTCTGAGGCCGCATAACGGGCGGTCTCTTGCCGGCCGGAGCTGGTCTGACGATGGAACTAAGATCGCTCATCTTACAATCTTTGAGCAGCCACACGATAAAATGCTATCCGCTGGAACTATTGCAAAGCCGGTAACTGTTACGGAAAGACGAAACCTGCATCTGGAGCATAATTTGAGTCTCCAGATACGATCGATCCGGGACCTGCTATGGCTTTGCCACAATTTATCCTGACTTTGTCCTGTCCGGACCGGCGGGGAATTGTAGCCGCCGTGTCACGTTTCTTATTCGATAATGGCTGTAACATTACCGAAAGCGCCCAGTTTGGCGACCCATTAAAGCGAAGGTTTTTTCTGCGCACCGCCTTTCAGGCCGAAGAGGTTAGCCGCCTGGAAGACCTGCGAGACGCCTTTAGACCGCTCGTCGCGGAATTCCAGATGCAGGCGGAGATCCACGATTGCGCCGTCAAAACCCGTGCGCTGATCCTGGTTTCCCGCATGGGGCATTGCCTGGCCGATCTCCTATACCGCTACCGCATTGGCGCGATCGGCATCGAAATCCCCCTCGTCGTGTCAAACCACACCGATCTGGCGGACCTCGTGGCGGCCCACGCAATAGCATTCCAGCATATGCCGGTGGCCGCCCCGGATGGTCTCGGAGATGGACAGGCATTACTCTCACTCGTCGAGGCCGAGCGGATTGACCTCATTGTCCTTGCCCGTTACATGCAAATTTTGCCGCCCAGGCTATGCGCCGCCATGCGCGGGCGTATCATCAATATACATCATTCATTTTTGCCCAGCTTTCGTGGCGCGCGACCCTATCAGCAGGCGCACGCCCGCGGCGTCAAGCTGATCGGAGCAACCGCACATTACGTAACCGATGAGCTAGATGAGGGCCCCATCATCGA
>JAGWRJ010000594.1 GCA_028869725.1 Alphaproteobacteria bacterium
CCGCGGCCACCATGCCGGCTTCGATCTCGACCATCTCGCGCGTCGAATAGCGCGCCGGCGCCACCTCGCCCGTCGCCGGGTCCGGACGCTCGGCTTGCAGCGCGACCAGCGCCGGCGAAGCCATCACCTTGGCGAAGGCGGCCTGGAACGCCTGCACGTCATCGTTGATGTATCGGTGCAGCGCGCGCGCGACATCGCGCCGGTCGAACACGCTCTTCTCACCGGTCACGATCGACAGGACCTGCTCCGGCCTCTCCCGGATCAGCTCGGCATTGTGCCGCGCCGCCTTTTCCTCCAGGCGTCCGCGGGACATCGCCTTCCCGCGCCGCTCCATCTGCGTGGCATTCACCCCCATATGCTCGGTCGGCGCGATCTCGAGCCCGCGCACCAGATACGAGCGATGGTCGATCTGAACATCCAGGCCGGCCCGCGCCAGATGCACATTGGCAATTCCTTCCCACCGTTGGCGCAGATCGCGCAGCTGCAGATCGGTGGTCGGCAGGTCGCGGGCCAGCAGCCACTTGTTCTCGCGCTCGAGATAGGTCTTCTCGCCGAAGCCCTCCTCCGTGACCTGCCGCGTCGTCATCAGAATATGCGCATGGTGGTTGCGGGCGTCGCCCGCCCGGGTCGCACCAGCCGCACCAGCCGTCCCGATCGACCCCGTTGCGGCGTGCGGCGCGTGGATGGCAAAATCCACCGCCGCGCCGTAGCGATCCGCCAGGTCCTGCGCAAACTCCTGCACCGTCGCCAGCCGCTGCGCCGCCGTCAGCTCATGCGGCAGGGCAATCTCAACCTCGCGGGCCACGCGGGCGTCTTTCCGGTTCTCGGCAAATTCCGCCGCATTCCACAACGTGGACCGGTCGCGCGCCCACGCCGCGTCGACGCCCATGGGCAAGACGATTTCCGCGTGCAACACCCCCTCTTTGCGGGTGTAGTCATGGGTGATCCCGTCACGTTCGTTGGTCAGACATTCCCCGGCGCGATAGGCTATCGCGGCGATGGCGCTGCGCCCCCCGGCCCGCGCCACCGGCTTCATGCTCAGATGGTAGATCGCCAACGCCGTTGCCCCGGTCTCGGTTTCAGTTTTCTCGACGGCGTGTCAGCCATCGAGCGCTGAGTTGCGGCAGCAACTCGTAAGTGCGCCCTTATCCATACTTTCGCTCCGCTCTCGCCTGTCCGCGGTATGGCGCTCTGGACCAAATCCAGAGCAGGGGGAATGAGGCGCCACTGTGCGGCAACGATCCGGTCTCTGCAACCATAAGCGGAGAAAAAGGACGGCAATATCTGGCAAACTTTCTGGTGTGCTGCTAAGTCGAACAACCTGACAGAGAGGGGCGCATGCGTGAAGCCAATGAGGACCACAGCCTGTCCGGGACCGTGCAACACGTCCCGGGCCGGGCGCGGCCGTGGCAACTGTGCCTGGTTGGGAACGGCGCGTCGGAGATCGGCACAGAGCGCCGCGACGCGCTCGGGATGATCTTCGATCTGGTCCCTGCCCTGCCAGCCCTGACTATCCGCACCACCGCCGGATGCGTCCGCGTCACCTGCGATTTTCCAAGCGGCTGTCATCGCGATGTTGACCGCGACCTGGCCGGCATCTTCGCGCGCGATCCCGGCATCACCGGCATCGCGTTTCCCGGCCGCCTCGCGACAACGGACGATCCCCACGCCGATCGGACCGGCAAGGAGCTGGCGGAGATCGCCTGCGCTGTCATCGGACGCCGCAATCTCAAAGACGAAAACCCTGTTGCCCCGGAGGTAGACCATGGCCCGGAAATCCATCGAACAACGCCTGGCCGAGCTCGACGCGCAGCGCTCCGCGCTCAAGGCCCGTCTCGGCAAACAGGAACGCGCCCGGGACACCCGCCGCAAGGTGCTGCTCGGCGCGCTCGTCCTCCATCGCCTCGAGGAGGGCACGGACGAGGAATTCGCCCGCCGCCTGCGCGACTGGCTGCGCCGCGAACTGCCCGGCTTTCTCACCCGTGAAGGCGACAAGGAGCTCTTCGAAGATCTGTTGCAACCTGAGCCGGTGAAGGGCGACAGCGGGGCGGCGTGAGACAGGTGTGGCCGGCTGGAGCGTCCCCAAGGTGTTCCCGACCTACCCCGCCCCATAGCAAAGCGGCGGAGAGGCTCTGAGAGCCGCGGAGCGGGCCGCTGAGGCGCGTTCTCGGGTGTCCCCGCCTGTGTCCCTGTCCGTCCGCGCCTAAAGGTGCCGCTCCGTGTCTTGACGCTCGTGCAGGATGCGGATCACGCCCAGCCGGTCGCCTCGATCCTGGAAATAGATTACATGCGATCCGCAGGGGAGTTTCAGATAGCCGGGACGAACCTCAACCGCCCTGCCCTGCTTGCGCCCGGCCGCCAGCGCCTCAAACGCGGCAATGAGCGCGCGGTGATAGCTGTCGGCTTGGGCAATCGACCAGTGCTGCTGTGTGTAGAGCCAGATGTCCTCAAGGTCGGCCTCGGCCTACGGCGCCAGCCTGTAGGTCTTAGCCTGCATTACGGGCGGCGCGCTTTGCGTGCATCCGATCCAGAAACGCTTCGCTGTCGAAAGGCTGGGGGTCGCCGGACTGCTCCCCTGCAATGAGGGCATCCTGCAGGGCCTTCACCTTGGCCTCGTGTTCTTCCAGAAGCCGCAGCCCGGCCCGCACAACTTCGCTGGTCGAACCATAGCGGCCTGCCTTTACCTGCTCGCTGATGAAGCCGGTGAAGTGGTCCCCGATCGTCACGGAGGTGTTGCGCGCCATCGTCGCCCCCTGAGTGTGCTAAGCAAATACCAGCATATACCAAGAAGTATTATACACGCAATCCTGGTGCTGATCTGTCAGTTGCCCCAGGCAGCAGGTCTCGATGCAGATGGCTTTGCCCTGACGGAGCCGTTACCGTACGGTCCTGCTGCTTCGTCAGCCCCCTTCGGTGGCTCTAAAGCTGTTAGGTTCGTACAGGGTGTCTCGGGTCGCTACGGATGCGTTATCCACAGGCTCGGGTGTTAAATATGTGTTAGACTCTGTGTTACGAAAAAAAAACACGGCGTAACTGATTGAAATATAACGATTAATTTGACTGCCTTGTGTGTGAAAGTACGAAAGAGTGTGTGTGAAAGTACGAAAGGTGCACGCCCGTGTGTGAAAGTACGAATCGACGTGACGGGGAACCTATTCTCCGTCTACTGTGTGTGAAAGTACGAAAGGAGAGGCATTGACTGAAGAGGGCCCAAACCAGCGCTCCCCGCTCCTGCCTGACAGGTACCCGCAAGGCGATTTTTTCGGTTGCGATATCTTCGATGCTGTGCCGAAGGCCGATATGGCCTCGATGGAGCATCCGATCTTTTCGCTCTCGACGAAGCCGGATACGCGGGTCCGCGAGTACGAGCACAACGGCATCAAGATTGCTATTAAACCCTCGGTCGATGGGCTCGCCACGGTGCATGATCGGGACATCCTGATCTACTGCATCAGCCAGCTCATGACGGCCATCAACGAAGGCAAAGATATCTCGCAGGCGGTGCGCTTCCGCGCCTTCGATATGCTGGTCGCCACCAACAGGAACACCGCCGGGTCGGGCTACAGTCAGCTCAAGGCCGCGTTGGAGCGTCTTGCCGGAACCCGGATCAGCACGAACATCGTCACGGGCGGGCAAGAGGTGTTTCGCACCTTTGGTCTTATCGAAAGCGCGGAGGTTGTGCGCGAGACGCGCGATGGCCGGATGCAGGAGGTCGAGATCAAGCTTTCCGATTGGGTGTTCAATGCGATCCGGTCCAAGGAAGTCCTGACGCTGCACCGCGACTATTTCCGGCTTCGCAAGCCCCTTGAACGGCGCATTTACGAGATAGCCCGCAAACACTGTGGTGCTCAGAAGGAATGGCGGATCAGCCTGGCCCTGCTGCAAAAGAAGTGCGGGTCAAACTCGACTCAACGCGAATTCCGGCGCCTGGTCATGAACATCATCCGCGAGGACCGATCGCACGATCATATGCCAGACTACTCCATCGACATTGACGAAGAGCAGGATACCGTCGTGTTTCTGAACCGGCAGAACGCGAAGGTTGTCCTGCCTCAGGCGATCGCGCCCCAGCTCGATCCGGACGTCTATGAGACGGCGCGTATGCTCGCGCCGGGCCATGACGTGCATTACCTTGAAAGAGAGTGGCGCCAGTGGCTGCCGGAAACCCCGCGCAACCCGGAAGCGGCGTTTCTAGGGTTTTGCCGGAAATGGGTGCAGAACAGAAAAGATACCGGATAATTTTAAATACCGGATTTGTTCTTGTAGAGCACCCAGGCTTCTTCGATTACGACACCCTGTTGAACTCCTCGACGCTTTGCCTCATTGGCGATCTCTTCGGACACCACGGGCAATACCTTGGCATGCACCTGGCCCGTTCTCGGACTTGGCCTGCGCCCGCGCCGCTTTTGCGGCTGCCGGTCCACGAACCCGAGCTCCTCCCCTGCCCTGTCCGTCTTCTCAACGGCTTGGGAACTCCGGTCCTTCTCGCGGCTCTTCAGCCGGCCAAGGTCAATGTTAAAGGGCTTGCCCTCAGACATTTCACACCTCCCCCGTCAACCGCTGATAAACCGCCCGGGCGAACTGCCCTGCATTCCCGATTGCGCCATCCATGTTACCCTGCGGGGGCATGCTGCGCAGATCTCCGCCGAACTCGAACAGGCCCGAGAACGCCGTGCGCTCCATCAGCGGTGGATCAATAAGATCAACACCTTGTGCCGCTAGGGACTCGGCTATCCCGCTGTGCTGTTTCGACTTGATGGCCTTCGTCATCGTGAAGACAACGGCGTGGGGGATATTCCTATCCAGCGCCTCTTCTTCCTCAGCTATCAGTTGAAGGGCCCGAACACCGATGGTCGCGTCAAGAGTCGTCGCTCGCATGGGCGTGATGACCAAGTCGGCCTGCGAAATTGCACGGGAAACCAGCCGCGAAGCGACGCCCTCAAGGTCAACGATCACGATCTGGCCATCCGTGTCATGCTGCTTGATGGTCTTCACAATTTCGGACTCGCTGACGCTTGCCAAGACTCTGATCCGAGCGGGCAGGGGGCCCCGATCGGCCCAAAGAGCGAGCGACCGGTTGGGGTCGCAGTCCAGCATGACTACACTTGCGCCGGCGTGGGCCAGCTCGGTTCCCAAGAGGATCGCGGTTGTGGACTTCCCGGCGCCGCCCTTTGGCGAGGCGATGACGACTGTCGGCATAGGCGCTCCATTGTGTTATCTGGTATTTATAATAACCGGATTTAAATGATAATCCAATATCTATTGTTACCGGATATTTCTATGAAGATCGACGGGGAGATGGCAAGTGTACGCTTGACGTACTGCGTACGCTCACCTATGCTCGAAGCAAATGATCCTGAGCTATCGCGACAAGAAGACGGAAGAGTTCGCCGCCGGCGAGTTCGTGAAGGCGTTCCAAGGCTTCGAAGAGCAAGCGTCAAGGCGGCTGTCGATCCTTAATGCCGCCACATCGCTCGACACACTGCGCGCCTTGCCAAGCAACCGCCTGGAGGCGATGCGGGGCGGTAGGGCAGGGCAGTACTCCATCCGCGTCAACCAACAGTGGCGCATCTGCTTCGAGTGGCCCGATGGCCAGCCGGGGCCAAGCAACGTTGAGATAGTGGACTACCACTGACGAAAGGAGGTCAGACCATGTTTATGAGAGCTGTACATCCCGGCGTGATCCTGAGGGGCGAGCTGCAGGAGCTCGGCGTCACGCCCACGGCGTTTTCCCGCCAGATCGAGGTTCCGGCCAACCGCGTGAGCCAGATTATTGCCGGCAAGCGCTCGATCACCGGAGACACCGCCCTGCGCTTCGGGCATTGGTTCGGAACGGAGCCGCAATTCTGGCTGAACCTGCAATCGCAATTCGAGCTGGCGCTGGCCAACAAGGAGACCGGCGAGACGATCCGTCATCTGCCCACCCGGGCAACAACGACGCCGCCGCCAGATCAGCCAAGTCTCATCTAGACCGCGGGGCAGGCGTCGACTTGCGTAGATACCGAGACAAACATCAGGCCCAACATCACCGAACGGCGCGCGCGGGGCATCAGGGAGAGTAACGCAAAGCGTGGGACAGTTAGGCGGCGCTGGTGGTTCGGGGGGGTGGGCTTCATGCTTGGGTACCAGTTCTCGAACTTGGACCTGAGGGTGCCGTCGAAAGTTCGCGTTCGGGCTTTCAACATCGAACGGGACATTCCCCCTTCGAACCCAATCTGCCTGCAACATGTCGGGTCAAGTTCGCGCATGCAGTGTGGCGCGGCAGGTCGCGGACGGCCCATATTAGCCGACTTCGTCATGGTCTTCGGCAAGGCATTCCGAGTGGTCGCGCAACACTTCCAGCACCCTGCACTCGGAGGTCGTCCCGCCCCGGCACTCGCCGATCATTCGCTGCAGCTCGCGCCTGAGCGCCTCGAGGCGCGCCATGCGGTTCTCGACCTCGCGCAACTGTCGTCGGGCGATCGAATCCGCAGCGCCGCAGTCCCGATCGGGATGGTCGGAGAGGTCCAGAAGTTCGCGGATCGCGTCGAGCGGGAAGCCGAGCTGCCGGGAATGGCGGATGAAGGCGAGGCGGTCGAGATCCGCGTCGCCATAGCGCCGCTGTCCGCCCTCCGTGCGCCCCGGTTCCGGCATCAGGCCGATCTGCTCGTAATAGCGGATGGTCTGCACCTTGGTGCCGGTGCGACGTGCCAGGGTCCCGATCGTGTGCATGCCGCCCCTCCTTCGGTGCAAATTCACCCCTTGAAGCTACAGTAACTGTAGCATCTATCTTATGCGCTGTCGATAAACCGAAGCGATGGGAAGACAGCGGATGACGGATGGGACGGACCTTCACGAATGGCGGGTGACCGGGATGGATTGTGGTGCCTGCGCGGCGAAGGTGCGCGGCGCGGTCGAGGGGTTGCCGGGGGTCGAGGCGGTCGAGGTGACACTGATGAACGAACGGCTGCGGCTGCGGCTGGATGCGGGCACGACCTCTCGCGAGGCGGTGGAGAAGGCGGTGCGCCGTCTCGGCTACGGGATCTCGGCCAAGGGTGCCGCGCCGGAAAAACCCAAGGGCGGGTTCATTCTGCCGGAGGGGGCCTTTGCCGGTCCGCGCGAGGCCGGGCCGAAAGATCACGCCGGCCACCAGCACGCCGCTGCGCCGAAGCCTGACCCCGCCTGGTATGCAACCTCCAAGGGGCGTTACCTGATCGGGACGGGGGGACTGCTCGGCTTTGCCTGGATCGTCGAGCTGCTCGTCGGCGGGCCGATCGCGCATTGGGTCTTCGTGCTGGCCACCCTGACTGCCGTTGCCCCGGTGGCGAAGCGTGCCGCGCTGATGGCCGTGGCGCGGATGCCCTTCACCATCGAGATGCTGATGAGCATCGCCGTTGTCGGCGCCCTCTTCGTGGGGGCGGCGGAAGAGGCGGCGCTTGTCGTCTTCCTCTTCGCGGTCGGCGAGATGCTGGAAGGCCTTGCCGCGTCTCGCGCGCGCGGGTCGATCCGGGCGCTCGCCGACCTGGTGCCGAAGACCGCGCGGCTGGTCGTCGGCGAGCGCATCCGCGAGGTCCCGGCAGAAAGCCTTGCCATCGGGCAGATCGTGCAGGCCCGTCCGGGGGATCGGATCCCCGCCGACGGCACCATTGTCCGCGGCACCTCGGGCGTCGATGAAAGCCCGGTGACGGGCGAGAGTGTGCCTGTGCTGAAGGCGCCGGGCGACGCGGTCTTTGCAGGCTCGATCAACACCGAGGCAGAGCTGCGCATCCGCGTCGACAAGGCCGCCGAGGACAACACGATCTCCCGCATCCTGCACCTGATCGAGGAAGCGGAAAGCGCCCGCGCGCCGGTCGAGCGCTTCATCGACCGCTTCAGCCGGGCCTACATGCCTGCGGTGGTGGGCGTGGCGCTGCTGGCCGCGCTCCTGCCGCCACTTCTATTCGGCGCGCCTTGGGAGACCTGGATCTATCGCGGCCTCGCGCTTCTGCTGATCGGCTGCCCCTGCGCGCTGGTGATCTCGGTCCCGGCCGCGGTCGCGGCCGGGCTCTCCTCCGGCGCGCGACACGGGCTTCTGATGAAGGGCGGCGCGGTGATGGAGACGGCGGCGAAGACCACCCTCGTTGCCTTCGACAAAACCGGCACGCTGACCGAGGGGCGGCCGCAGATTACCGATATCGTGCCACTGCGCGGCGACGCGGCCACGCTTCTCGCCACCGCCGCGGCGGTCGAGACGGGCAGCAGCCATCCGCTGGCGCAGGCGATCCTTGCGCGGGCCGAGGCCGAGGGAGCCGCGGTTCTGCAGGCCACCCGGGCCATGGCGATCCCGGGCCGCGGAGCGCGTGCAGAGATCGCGGGCGAGACATGGAGCGTGGGCGCCCCGCGTCTTGCCGCGGAGGCCGGGGTGCTGGGGGACGCTGACCGCGCCACCGCCGAAGCCCTGGAGAGCGCGGGCAAAACCGTCGTCACCGTCTTCACGGCCGATCGCCTTCTGGGCCTGCTCGCGCTGCGCGACGAGCCGCGCACTGATGCCGCCGAGGCTGTCGCGGTGCTGAAGGGCATGGGCATCGGTTCGGTCATGCTGACCGGCGACAACCCGGTAACGGCCGGTGCGATTGCCGATGCTCTGGGGATCGAGGCCCGTGCCGGCCTGCTGCCCGAGGACAAGGTGACGGCGGTGCGCGCGCTTGCCAGTGATGCGCATGTCATGATGGTCGGCGACGGCATCAACGATGCCCCGGCGCTGGCCAGCGCGCACCTGGGCGTCGCCATGGGATCGGGCACCCATGTCGCGCTGGAGACGGCGGATGGCGCGCTGCTGCGCGACCGGGTGATGGATGTCGCCGGACAGATCCGGTTGGCCCGCGCCACGATGGCCAACATCCGTCAGAACGTGGCGATCGCGCTGGGGCTGAAAGGGGTCTTTCTGGTGACCACCCTGATCGGCCTCACGGGCCTGTGGCTCGCGGTCATGGCCGACACCGGAGCGACCGTGCTGGTGACGATGAACGCGCTGCGGCTCCTGAATTTCCGGGCAGACCAGAGAGGCGCGTGACGCCTCTTCTCAGGCGGTTGCCGCACAGGGCCCAGAAGACGATCGCGGCGCCGAGCGAATGCTCCAAGCGCCCAGCAATCATTTGTGACCAGCTTGGTGCTGGTCGGGGTTCCGTTCTGCTTTCAAGTCTCAGGCGGACGTTATAGGCGTGGTCCGTCTGGGCGGACGCTTGGCCCAGTATCCAGTTCTTGGGCGGAACGACGCCGCGCAGGACCGGGGACACCGCCCTGCGCTTCGGACACTGGTTCGGAACGGAGTCGCAATTCTGGCTGAACCTGCAATCGCAATTCGAGCTGGCGCCGGCTTACGAGCAGACGGGCAAGACGATTCGGCATCTGCCAACCCGGGCAACAACGGCGCCGCCACAAGATCAGACAAGTCTCATCTAGGCCGCGGGGCAGGGGGCCCGTCTCCAGGGCTCCTGCCTTGAATGTCCCGTCTCGCGATCTTTGCCGCGCGACAGACCCTTTTCCCGACCCCCAATAGCCCAACGCCCACGTGGTTTCGACCCAAAGTGTTCAAACCCGGGGTTACCAAGCATTGACCTATCCGCTATCGCCTATACATTACGATATATACGTATATTCCTATGAGGATAGCCGATGCCCCAACTGTTCATCCGGGATGAAGCCGTCAACGAACTGGCTATCGAGGCAATGAAGCTTACGCGCGCCGCCAACAAGACCGAAGCCGTCCGGGCCGCGCTTCAGGCGACCATCGACGCTGCGAAGGGCCGCCTGCCGCTCAACGAGCGCATTGAGGCGGCCTGCAAACTCGCCGACGCGATCGGCCCCGTAAACCCTGCGTATGACGCCAAAGCCGACGCCGACGCGATGTGGGGACAGTAAAGATGTTCATCGACGCGTCCGCCATTATAGCAATCCTGAACCGCGAGCCCGGTTCGGAGGAGTTGGTTAAGAGACTGTCATCAAACGAAAAACAGGTCTTGTGCTCACCGGTCACCCGCTTTGAGGCGGTGATCGGGCTCGCCCGATCGCGCTCCGGCACGCACCGCTCCGCCGACGCACGGCAGATACAGGTAGCGGAGGCAGCGGTGGATCTCTTCCTCGAGGAGGCCATGGCCCGCAGCGTAATGATCACGGACAGCCTCGGGGCAGGGGCAGTCCAGGCTGCAAAGGATTATGGGCGCGCCGTGGGCCATGACGCCGACCTCAACTTCGGCGACTGCTTCGCTTACGCCTGTGCAAAGGGCTACCGCGCGGCGCTTCTCTACAAAGGCGACGATTTTGCCAAGACCGATCTGGCATAAAGCTCGTATGGAGTGCGAGGACGGCGGCCTCAGTGGGCGGCTGTCGAATAGCAAAGATTTCGAGGGGAGTGGGCAAAACCTGGGGGTCATGCGGCTGCTCTTTGGTACGCGCCGGTTAGCCGACCGTCGAGAACGGCGGCGCGGACAACGGCCACACGGTGGCCCCCCGCGCGCCGCACCGCCGTAGTCTTACGGCGGCCTCGGCTGACAGCGCTTGACCTTCCAGCAGATGGAAGTCTTAGCGTTGAAAGACGTATCGGATGCAAGTCATGAGCGGACGTGACATTTCTCTGGAACAACAGATACTGGTTGCTTTCAAGCTGGCATACGAGACGGGGCAGCTTGCCGTAGCCGATCATCTCCTTTGTGCGCTGGAACGTCTTTGCGGAGAGGTCAACCGCGAAACGGCGGTTGATGACGCATACAGAACGATTTGCTCCTGCCGCCCACTTCGGACGTCACGTTGCGACCGGATGTACTGATCAGCAGACACCTGCTGCAAGAGGTTTCCCGGTATGGAAAGTTCGACGCTACATGTCGCTTGCACCCCTCGCCCGTGTCACAGACGCTCCCAACTCAGGTTGCCTGGCGTGGCGGCCTGATCAAGCAGGACCGCGCCGGAACTCACGGTGACGATAAGCGCCAGCTACACCACTTAGCGTAATCGCCATGCGCCCTGCCGTTCCCACAGTGCAGGGTGGGTGCTGCGCTTTCTCACATCGAAGCCTTTGCCTTGTAGACGGTGCCGCGCGAGATGCCCATGTCGCGGGCGATTTCCGTGGGGGACTGGCCCGCGGCCAGTCTGGCCTGAATGGCGGTCATATCGATCCTGGGCGGCCGGCCACGATAGACGCCCCGGCGTTTGGCGGCGGCAATGCCTTCGGCCTGCCGCTCCTGGCGCAGATTGGTCTCGAACTCGGCGAAGACACCGAGCATGTCGAAGAAGGCCTTGCCTGCGGCGGTGGACGTGTCCACCGGTTGCTCGGTCGCGGCGAGATGTGCGCCCTTTTCCTTCAAACGCGCGACAATGACCTGCAGATCGCGCATGGAGCGCGCCAGGCGGTCGATGCGGGTGACCACCAGTGTCTCGCCGGGATGGATGAAGTCGAGGATGGTCTTCAATTCGGCGCGGTCTTCGAGACTGGCGCCGCTCTTCTGCTCCCGGCGCACCATGCCGCAACCTGCGTCCGTCAGCGCGGCGATTTGGGCGTCGAGGTTCTGATCCACTGTCGACGTGCGAGCATAGCCAATTTTGGCGCCTGAACTGTTCATTTTGGCTGTGCCCGTAACATGAGGTGTTCATTAAGGCAAAACGAGCCCAAAGTGAACCGAAAAACCGCATGCTCAACTGTTCATGCCGTACGTAATTATGGATATACCTATAATGCGCGTCAAGCCGCCATACGGTCGTAATCAATCCGGGTCGCCAGATCGATGTCGTAGCCGCCATAGGCGGTGATGTGCGCGTAGATCAGCGGGGTCAGGCCGCGATAATCCTTGGGCGACAATCGGTCCTGCCAGTTCGGGTCAGACAGGACCCCAAAGCTTAGCCCCGTCGGCCAAACGAACGATTGCAGTATAGTTAGAAGCCAATGGGTCGACGAAAGCCCTGCGTCTTCAGGTTTTCCCGGCAACCAATGGTTTGACGATTGCCCTTGCCAAGAAACGTCCCGACGTGTATTTCAATATAACATGTAATATGGAAACGCCATGGACGAAGACCTTATCACCGACAGGCTCGGGGCTCTGGCCCACCCGGCGCGCTTCGCCATCGTGCGCTTGTTGGTGCGGGCCGGGCCCGCCGGCCTACCCGCCGGTAAGCTGGGCGAGACGCTCGGGATCGCTGCCAACGCCATGACCTTTCATCTGCAAAAGCTCTCCCGGGTTGGCCTGCTCGGCACCCGCCGGGCGGGACAATTCATCATCTACAGCGCGGTTTTCCCCGAGCTCAGGGAGCTGGCAGATCAGCTCGTCG
>JAGWRJ010000595.1 GCA_028869725.1 Alphaproteobacteria bacterium
CTTCCCTGCAGGCGAAACGCCTCGGCAACGGCATAGGCGGCCGAACCGGCGAGGACGGGAACGGCGAGAAGACCCGTGCCGATAATGCCGGCCGCAAACAGACCGAAGGTCAGAGCCCCGGCGATCGGACGCAGGGCTTCAGCCGCCTGCGCCGCGGTTTGGATGTTGACGATCCCGTGGACATGCAAAGTTGCCGCGGTGGTCACCAGGATGAACCAGGAGATCAGGTTGGAGACGATCATGCCGACCCAAGTATCGAAAATTATGGCACGAAACGCCGTTGTCTTGCCGATGCGGTAAGCGACATGATCGCGGCTGAAGCTGAGACGAGACTCCTCGGCTTCCTGCGACGCTTGCCAGTAGAACAGATACGGGCTGATCGTGGTACCGAAGACGGCAACCACCGTCAGCATATAGTCACGGCTCAGAGCGAAGTGCGGCCAGATCGTTGCCAGCACCACATGTCCCCAGGGCATATGCACACTGAAGGCTGCACCGACATAGACGAAGAGAACGAGTGTGAGAAATTTGAGATAGCCCGCATAGCGGTGATAGGGCACGAAGACCTCAGCCAGAAGGCACACAAGACCGAAGCCCGCGGCATAAAGGAGCGCCGGACCTGCAATCACCAAGCGAAGCGAAGCGAATCGGCCATAGCCGCAAGGTCGGCGGCAATATTGATCGTATTGGCGATCGCCAGCAGTGCGACCAGCGACAGCATGACCGATTTGGGCAGGTGTCGTGCGATGTTGGCAGTCAGACCGCGCCGCGACTGCCAGCCGATAAAGGCACTGATGATCTGAATCGCTGCCATGAAAGGCAGGGTGAGGAACAGAGTCCAGGCCAGACCGTAACTGAACTGGGCACCGGCCTGGGAATAGGTTGCAATTCCACTCGGATCATCGTCGGCCGCACCCGTAATCAACCCCGGGCCAAGCGCGCGCACGATGCGCCGCAGGCCATTGGGCAGAGCTGCGGACTTGCGCGTCATACTCGACCACCTGGAAGATGCGACCAGCCATTCCAGATGATCTGGATGCCGATGCACAGCATGATGAATGCGGACAGACGTGTCACCACCGCCGTGCCCGCCTTGCCCAGACGCGCGGTGATGGCATCGGCAGAGCTGTAGACAAGATAGATAGTCAGCGCCATGGCAAAGAGGCTGACGATCGCGGTGCCGCCGAGAATGGCCAGATGGGCCATGCCGACGCCCTTGGGTCGCTGACTGCCCAGCGTCACCGCCACCGAAATCGCACCAGGCCCGACCGTGAGCGGCATCGTCAGCGGATAGAAGGCATCAATGCTCTCCACTTCCTGGCGTGCAGTCTCCGCCTCGTGATGTGATGGCCGTACGTCCGCATTCAGCAGCCGCCAGGCGAATGCGGTGACTACGAGCCCCCCCGCTATGCGCATCACCGCAAGGGTAATGCCGAAAAATTCGAGCACATATGAACCGATGAACAGGGCGCCAAAAAGCAGAAAGAAAGAGTTCACCGCGACACCACGGGCAAGAGCGCGGCGCTGCGCCTCGGTCGAGAACTGTGTCATGCCCAAAAAGAGCGGCGCACAGCCGACCGGATTGACGATCGGAAAGAGTCCCGCATAAACGAGCAGGAAGCTGTTCACTATCTCGTTCTGCATGAAAACCCGGGGGCATGATCGCGTGCCAGAGATTAGGGTTGGTGGCACCGCCTGACCAGACCCCGAAAGGGACGGAGCATCAAGATTTTGATCATCTGTGTCTCTGGCGCGATGCGCCACAGCGTCGGCTACGCCCGCGGCCCTATCACGGCCCCGCCTACGGGCAGCGACCGATCAGCCCTCAAGCTCTTCGCGGCGCATTTCGAGCTCGAGCCAGCGCTCCTCAGCGGCTGCGAGTTTGGCCTGCGCGGTGGCAAGCGCCGCGCTCACCGCCGCAAAGCGTTCCCCATCGCGGGCATAAAGCCCCGGATCCGCCAGCTCGTGCTCAAGGCCGGAAATCTGCTTTTCCAGACCGGCAATCTCGCCAGGTAGCGTAGCCAGTGCGTGCTTGTCCTTGAAGCTGAGTTTGGCAGAGGGGTTACGCGTTCGGGCACCAGCAGGCTTTGCTGGTCTGGACGGCGTGTCGGCGTGCTCGATGAGACCATGGCCACGCTGGGCCAGCATATCGGTATAGCCACCGGCGTATTCGGTGAACCGTCCGTCACCTTCAGCAACCAGCGTTGCCGTCACAACGCGGTCCAGAAAGTCACGGTCGTGGCTGACCACGAGGACGGTGCCGGCATAACTTGCAAGCATGTCCTCGAGCAGGTCGAGGGTTTCCAGATCAAGATCATTGGTCGGTTCGTCCAGCACCAGAAAATTGGATGGCCTGGCCAGGGCGCGGGCGAGGAGAAGCCGCGCCCGCTCTCCGCCAGACAGCACCCGCACGGGCTGGCGCGCCTGTTCGGGAGCGAAGAGAAAATCCTGCATATACGAAATCACGTGACGCATCTGGTCACCGACCGCAAGATGATCACCATTGCCGCCTGTCAATACCTCAGCAAGGCTTGCATCCGGATCGAGGTCCTGGCGGGTCTGATCGAGGATGGCCATGGCAAGACTGACCCCCAACCGCGCTTCGCCGGCATCGGGCGCCAGCGCACCGGTGAGCAAGCGGATCAGCGTCGTCTTGCCGGTGCCGTTGCGTCCGATGATGCCGATGCGGTCACGGCGCAGTATGCGCACACTGACATCCCTGACCACCGGCCGCCCGTCATAGCTCTTGCACAGCTGCCGGGCGTCGACCACGACCGAGCCACTGCCCGTCGCTTCGGCCGCATCGAGCCGCACCGAACCTGGAGCCCGCAAGGCGGCGGTGCGGGCCTGGCGTAGCGCGGCAAGTTCGCCAACACGGCGTACGTTACGCTTACGCCGGGCGGTAACGCCATAGCGCATCCAGTGTTCTTCCGCGGCGATCTTGCGTGCCAGCTTGTGCTGGGCGATCTCCTCGTCTTCCAGCACACGATCACGCCAGTCTTCGAAGTCGCCAAATCCCCGGTCCAGCCGGCGCGTCGTACCGCGGTCGAGCCACACCGTGGA
>JAGWRJ010000596.1 GCA_028869725.1 Alphaproteobacteria bacterium
AAGGTTTTTGAATACATCCTCCCCGGAGGTTGGGCGCGGTTCGTCGAGGAAGGCTATTGCACACGTCTTGATCTTGCCGTTGACGTTGAGGGGGTGAGGCTTGGTGAATTTCTTGTTTATTGGCCAGGAATGCGGCGTAGCCGCCAGTTCTTCGGCTCTGGAAAGGTCTTAGAGGACACGATGCTTCGAACTTACGAAATTGGCAAGTACGGTGGCGACAGGTATTTGGTCGTCTACGACAAGAAGCGGCAGCAGATGAAGAAACAAGGTGTTCATGTGGAGAAGGAAGGCGGCGAGAATGAACTCACGAGATTCGAGGTAAGGGTGAGGCCATGCACAAAGTGGTCGGAAGTGACTGCAATAAACAATATATTTAGTGAAATAAAGGTTTCATCGCTTGCTGCATTTACGTCCAACAATGACAAGCGGTTTGCCCGCTTCTTGCGTATATGTCAGATCGACGGCGCACAAAACGCACTCCTCATGTACGAAGACAAGGATCGTGAATTGTTCCGTTCAAGATTGGTCCTTGCAAAAACACCGTGGTGGTCTCCCGATTCTATATGGAAGGAATTCAAGCCTGCTTTGTTTGATCATCTGAAATCATGATAAATGAATTGATTAGGAT
The DNA here is from genome assembly GCA_028869725.1 of Alphaproteobacteria bacterium. GTDB lineage: Bacteria > Pseudomonadota > Alphaproteobacteria > Micropepsales > Micropepsaceae > Rhizomicrobium. Next base: position 629 of record JAGWRJ010000596.1, read on the forward strand.
CGAATTTATTTGATTTATGAAGTTATTTCCTATTTACATTTGGTGCTCAAGTGTCACGCTACCAATATATTCACATGGTAAGCGGATAGGGGCATCATTTGAGGATTGGCAAATCAATTACCGACGCTGGCCAGCGAGCGATTCGTGCTGTGATCGTTTCCAATTCGCCATATGGCAGTCTGCGATGTAGAACAGATTTGATGAAGATCGACCGCTGGATTCTTGCTAGCGCATTGCAGAAAAGTATCCGGCGTGGGCTGAAGGATGAGGCGATAGACGTTGCGGTTGCCCTGCATGCAGTCGATGCGGAGTATGCATGGCGACGGCTGCGTGTGATTGCGTTTGAAGATGTGGGGATGGGAAACGTTGAGGCGGTTGCGAGCGTTGCGGCAATTGCTGGACGGCAGCAGCTACGAGGTGCGCTCGGTGACTTGCAGGTGTACGTCGGGCGAGTCCAGTCGCTTACGGCGGCGGTGAAGGATCGCACAGCGTGTGATCTGCTGAGCTGGATTGGCTGCGCGCCCGAGAGCACAGGCTTCCGTGCTGCGATCTTGAGCGCGCCGGAACGCTGGGAAGCGATTGCCATGGATCGCGATTCGCCGATGTGGCAGCGTGCTTCGGCGCTGCAATTTCTGGCTGGGTTCGCGGAACGTGCGGGTGCAGGTTGGCGCACCGTCACCAGGGCGAATCCCAATGCGGTCAAGCGAGTCCTTGATGCGTTGGAACCGCATCCGCTGGTGGCCTTCTCCGTGCTGCGCGGGAAAGGCACGGAATCGCTGAACGTCGCCTTGCTGTTTGCGCATCTCATGTGGAGGCAGGCCAACCGCCGCCCGCTGGTCTCGCGTGAGGCTGAACTTCAGAGTCCAGTTCGCATCGGTGGTGTTATAGCGCCGTCGTTTTGCATGTACACCCGCGTCGGCCTGCGGGCGCTGCGCCTGTTCCTGCACCGGGATCAGGAGCTTCGGGGCATGCTGGGCCGAGCAGGAGCCTCCGACTCATTCAAGACTCTCGGGTTGCTGTTGTTCCAAGTGGAGTCCGGGCTACTGGATCGGGTCGAGGACTACGCGCCGGCTGTGCGTGTCTGTTCCGAACGGGCGGAGCTGGCTCAGTTTGGGGTGACGGATGACGCTGCTAGCGCTGCCTTGCGCATGCTGCTCCGCGAACACTTGCCAATACTGAACTGTACTCGCCGTGAGGCGTTCAAGGCGTATCTGACGGAAATGAAGTCGTCCGGAGGGTCGGCATGAGAATGTGGAACAGTGCGTTTACTAGCGATAACCCTCCATTCTCGCTACCCATTCAGCAAGCTTCGGAGGCGGTGCCGCCCCGTGCAATCAATTGCACGAGCGGCGGGCCAGTGTCCGTGCAATCAATTGCAGAGCCGTTGCCGCTTCCGGATGCATGCTATCTGCGGGCCGCTTTGTCCGACGCCACGAAACGTGCGTACTGCACCGATATGCGAGCCTTTTTATCAGGAGGCGGTTCGATTCCTGCTACGCCAGCGCAAGTTGCCTGCTATCTGGCAGCACTGGCCGGTGCGCTGTCCCCGGTCACGTTGCGGCGTCGTGCTGTGGCGATAGGCAAGGCGCACGCGGCGCAAGGGTTCGCCGATCCGACCAAGGATGAACATGTGCGCGCGACCTTGCGCGGCATTCGCAGAGTGCATGGCAAGCCGCAAGAGCAGGCAGCGCCATTGCTAAAGGAAGATTTGCTAGCAATCGTGGATGCGTTGCCGGTTTCGCTGATCGCAGTGCGGGACAGGGCATTGCTGCTCGTGGGGTTTGCGGGTGGGTTCCGCCGCAGCGAGCTGGTCGGTCTCGTTGTTGAGGATGTGTCATTTGTACCGGAGGGCATGTTGGTGATGCTGCGCCGGAGCAAGACGGATCAGGAGGGAGTTGGCCGGAAAGTAGGCATTCCATACGGCCGTACCCGAGCGTGCCCGGTCAAGGCGTTGCGCGCATGGCTGGAAAAGGCTGGGGTAGTCTCGGGGGCGATCTTTCGGGCTGTCGGCAAAGGTGGACACCTCGGGAATCAACCGCTGACCGATCAGAGCGTCAATTTGATATTGCGCAAGTGCGCGATGCGAGCAGGGCTGCCTTGCGAAGGGCTGTCGGGGCATAGCTTGCGGGCGGGGCTGGTGACTTCCGCCGCCAAAGCCGGGGTCAGTTCGTGGAAGATTCGACAGCAAACCGGCCATCGCAGCGATGCCATGCTTCAGCGGTACATCCGCGATGCAGACATCTTTGTTGAGAATGCAGCAGGTGCGCTGTTGTAGCGCTACTTCATGAGTCGTTCGGCTTGCACGAGCAGATCGGAGGGAGACACATGCAGGGCTTCGGAGAGTTTGAAGATGGTCTTGAGGCTGGCTGAGTTCAAGCCGCGCTCAAGCAAAGAGACGTAGTTGCGCTGTACGTCGGCATCCAGCGCAAGCTGCTCCTGAGACAGGCCCGCCCGTTTGCGGAGCGCGCGCAGCACTTTGCCGAATGCGACCTCTGGCTCCAACCCACGTCTCCCGATGAAGAGGGGAACCGTAAGGGGAAGGCGCTAAGCGGTCTTCACAATATATTGGTAATATCTCGGACTGCCGCAGCATGGGGGATGCGTCGTGACAAGTGGTCAAGGGGAACAAGGCCAGCAGTTGGCAAAGCCCGGCATGGGAAAGTTTGGACGTTGGGCGCTGTTGCTGGCAGGTCTGATCGTGCTGGGGCTCCTCGGGTGGTATGCCTGGACGAAATACGACGACTATGTGTGGCAGAAGATGATGGATGCGCGCAAGCAGGCTGATGCATCGCTACCTCAGATCGATGCGGCTATGCTCTTTGATGCATATGTCAAAGACAAGAACGCGGCAATTTCAAAATATTCTGGAAAGCGCTTTTTCATTGGTGGCAGGGCCTTCGGTGCGGCGCTCTTGAGCGGTGACGAGCTGGGCGTCCAATCGAAACCGGAAGGTGTAGTCAAATTCACAGTGGGATCAGGTCACCCGGATGATCTGGGTAACAAGTACATCCTTTTGTCGGCAGCCCACTATTGGGAAATTGCATATTCGTCTTTGTCAGCCGGGGGACTAGATATGGCGGCTTGCACAGTAGACCCGAACAAGTCAGGCATTTTGACCTATGGCGGTGACAAGTACGTCTACGCTGATGATTGCAGCACGCTTGTAACTGGATTGGAAAAGCAATCTGAATCGCCGTTTGCCAACAACTAAATTTGTGCTCTGGGGCAGCAAATCTATCGAAGCTTTGGGAGGATGGCTATGAATCTGAGACGGCTTGTAGGAGTTGCGATGATGCTTGGCCTTGTTGC
>JAGWRJ010000597.1 GCA_028869725.1 Alphaproteobacteria bacterium
GCGGCCTGAGCGACCAAGTGCAGGCGGCGACCAATAGACTTATGGATTTATATCCACTGGGTAGCACCAATGGGGAAGTATAGCGGCCAGACAGCTTCTGTTTCACGAAAGCGGATACCGGACGTTCGCTTTATGGCGGGGCTGGGCCGATAGCTGTCAGTCCGCTATTGAGCAAGCCACGAAAAATAGCCGACGATCAACAGGTCAGATTCTGCGCTGATCGCCCATGACCGCCCTGGGAGGCACAAACAGAATGTCTACTGCGTGGGCAGTCCTCCTAGCACGCGCTGCATCATTTCGTTCCGCAACCTTTCGCCCGTTGCGGCGATCTTTTCATGGTCAGGAGGATTCATCTCGATCGTAAAGCCGGGATGAGCCGCCATCAGAGAGGCGCCCCGCTCTCGTATAGTTGATAATGGTTCATCACCTAATATAATTGAAACGTAATGATTTACCCGGGCGTTTATAAAAGGTTCTTGGTCGGGGATTAGTGCGTAAGCTCCAATGCCGTTTTCGTACGCCAGAAAATCAATATAGACATCTATAAAGGTGAATAACCTATGGCAATCAGGGGCAGTATAATAACAACCGTTACCCATACAATGGAGGGCGTAATGCCTATTCAGGTAGGAAACGCTTGTATCTATATCGGTATGACTTGCGAAGATCCAGCGTTTCATGAATGCCGTCAATGCATCGCGGTGGAGTTCAAACCGGCTCTGAAAGAATGGCATGGTCGTGGTGGCTGCGGAAAGGCTCTCAATAACTTCTCGGAAAGGAGGGCGTCTTATTCCGGATCCTGCTAACCAGCCCATCCTGGCGACTAGCATTCCCTCGAGCGCCGGCAACATCGACAATACGCAGGAAAAGAAATCTTTATTATAGTAGTGGTGCGTAGCTGCCTCGACATGGTGCGCCACAGCACGAGTGCTTGGTTGGAGGCTCATCCTAAATAGAGTGAAAGCCCGAACCAGTGGCGAAAAGATATGCTCGAGCATAATTTCGTTTACCTCGTTCAGAGGTCGATCGACGTTACCCATCGGCTTCGATGCTTCATATAAATCGAGAAGCTTCTCCACCGCGTCGACTTGGTAATTCGGCATCTGCTGCACCTGCATCCAACCCAGCTCAAGTAAGAGCCTGTTAGTCTTCTCGAATTTGCGCTGAAACTCCGCGTCTTGCTGCTGAGGACTTAGCATTACATATCTCCTGCAGTGTTCCTAAGCTCCCCAACCCACGGGAGCGTAAGGAGGGCCAAGCTGAGCCACGGACCATTATCAGATGCGGACACGAAGCCGCTTGGCGCGCTCCCTGAACGCATGTTCGCCACCTTCTAGAATATTGCAGACACGCCCCCGGATGTTCGGATCTTCCAGTCCACCCGAGACGTAGGAAATCTCGGGTAGTTCGCCAGGCCGATGAGGCCCACATGTCGCGACGATGACTTGGTCGGCATCTGCGTTGACGATGAGATTGGCGTTATGTGTAACGATAATGATCTGCCGTCGTTGTTTGGCGTTGCGGAAGCGAGTCACCAGTTCATCAAAGATCGATTTCGGATCGAGATTTTCTTCGGGTTGGTCGATCAAGAGCGGCCTGTTGTCGTCAATATCTATCGCGAGATAGAGCAACAATAGAACGATGCCGCGTGTGCCTGGAGATAGGCGCTCGACATCGGTGCCCTCATACTGCACGCCGTAGGCAATCTCGATGTGCGATGTCCCATAGAGCCACGCTGAGATCTGTCCGGCCCATTGCCGAACCTTCGCTGCGTCTGTTGGATCGCGGACATTGTATGGGCAGCATTCGACAAGCGCGGCATCGTGATTTTCGCGGAATTGCACGAGAGCCTGGGAGACCGCCTCGGGCGTGCCGGCGGACCATGCGGGTAAGAGAAAACGTGTAGCGAGTTCGGCGAGTGTACCCCGACGAAGCGTCGACCCTTTTCGAAGGTCAAGGAGCTGCTCACCCCATTTGCCCCATTGCTCGACATCGACCCGACGGCGCACGATGAAGGCGAGCCTCCTCGCCGAACCACTTTCCGCTTCGATCCGTGCGGTAAGTGGCGCATAGAGCGCTCGTAGTTGATCCTGCTCGGCGACTAACGCTTCGAATATTTTCTGGTAGGCGTTAACGCGGTCACGACGGATTTCTCCGATTCGTGCCGGTGCCTTGCTCGCTGCTTCGATCTGGCGTTCCAAATTGGCTGCACGGCCTTCATCGGCCGCAATCTTGCTATTCAGTTGAGTGAGCGCCTGCGAGGCTTGCGTATCGATGCCAATGAGCCCCTCAAGGCGCTTAGCCTCGGCGGCTAGTGCGCTGATCGTCTGCTGGGTTAAGACTGTGTCGGTGCTCAGTACCGATGTCTCCGGAGTTGTTGGTGGTTCGGGCGGTACACCGTGAAGTGACGTCATAGCGGCGACGTTTGCCCGTTGTTCGGCCAGGATGGCGTCATCCACATCGCCCTCGAACTTCAACATGAAGCGGGGCCAGATATCCGCAGGAATTTGTGCGATCTGATGGCGTTGTTGAAACTGGCGATATAGATCGGGGAGTCTGCGCGTCTGGTAGAGCGCCACCTCGGCGGCAAGGCTGTCCAGAGCTGTTTTACGGCGTTCCAATTGCTCGAACTGTGATCGGCGGGCCTGTAACACGGCAGCGACGGTGGTGTAAGCGTTAAGCCGGTTCTGGCTTCCGCCACTCTTGGCGACGAGTGCAAGGCGGTCGGCCTGGCTCTTGCGTATGGTCTCCTGAAGCGCGGTAAGCTGCGCTTGAAGTCCGGGGGCACTGGCGGCCTTGTCTTGCTCAGCGACGAGTTCGTCGGATAGCTCGCGCAACTGGTCTTCGTAGTGAGACCGAGCGGTGCGGGCCGCGTCAGCTCGCAGGTCTAGAAGCTCGATGAAGTTGCTCGCCCCCTGTCGCTCTTCCGTAGGATGCGCCATGAAAATAACCCGCTGAATCTCCTCAAGTAGCTCATCCGTCATGCCCTCGGCCGAGCAAAGCCGGTCCACGAACTGCTGGCTGAGATAACGAACAAAGGGTTCGGCTGCATCGTCAACGCCGAAAAGATCGTCGATCGTGGCGCCTGAGCCTGTTTCATCACCCCAATTGAGGTCGATCTTAGTGCCGGCAAGATGATCGCGGGCACGGTCTATGAACGACAGGCGGTTCGTATTGAGGGTGAAGGCATGGCCACCGACCGCGATAAAATCGGCAAGCGCTGTCTTGCCGGAGCCGCGCGCGCCGATGATTCCGACTAGACCCGGATTGAGCGGGACCACCGGGTTCGACAGAAACGTTGCATTGCTGATCGTCACATTGTTGATCGTCTGAGAAGGCGGTGCTGCTGGCGGTGCTGCAACACCGACAAAGACGCGGATATCCGGCTCAAGGCAGGCTTGGCGCAAGGTCTCGAAGCGAAGATCCCCCTTTAGCCAGCATCTGCGGTCGTTATCGGGCGCGGCAACGCGACCTGGGCGATGCGCATCGCTGCCGTGGATGCAGGGCTTAAGCCCGCCATATTGCGCGACAACATCTCCGACCGACATGGCCGGAGCTTGACCGAGCCAGAAGCTCCGATCTCCCGGTCGCCCCGAAAAGATAACATGCGCTGCACTCTCGATCTCCCGTCGTAGCCGGGCAAGTGATGCATCAGCCTGCAAACCCGCGGTCCCGTCCGCGCTGCTGGCGGCAACGCCAATTAGGATGTTTTCCCGTGCCCATGTACTGTTGCGAAAGGCTTCGCGAAGATTGGCGAGGTCGACCTTGAATTGGTTGGTACCGACCTCGAGAGCTTTTTTGTCAGTTGTGACAGCAGGGTCGTGCGCGCGGCCAAGAGCCCTAATTTGTTCCGGAGTACAGCGGTAACGCTCGCCCAGAGCCTCGAACTCGAGGTTCGCGAGGAAACCGTGGAGGCGAGCGACATGGTCGCTATCGTCAGGCGAAACAAGCAGGTGGACGTTGACCGGATTGCCATTGCTCGTACCGATCCCCAATCGCAGCTCAACGTTGGGAAAGATGAGTTCGACATTCGGCATCCGTCCAGCGGCTTTGTGGGCGCGTGCCGTCTCGTAGGTGGCAGTGCTATAATAATCGGTAATCCCAAGCACCCGAACAGGCGGGTCGGAAACCTCAATACGTGATAGGAATTGCTCCCAGCCGTCATTGGTAGGGTATTGATCGGAAAGAATAGTCCCCGGCGTGTGAATATGGGGATCCCATCTGTGCCACAGCGATCCCCTATGAAGTGTTTGCGACATTCATAACTCCGGTCGTGTCCGGAGTACCCCCAGACCTGTAAGTGGCTTGAATGTAATGTTTTGGCAAAGACCTGCCAAGCTTAACGGCTCCCAATTCGAACGTTTCCGGCCCTCTCCTTGCAGTCTATTTGGAGTGGGTTTCTATGGGCGACGGGTCCAGGGGGCGCCGATCTGCGCAAAGATCGATTGGGTTGGGCGTACAGCTGTCCTAATAGATCTAAACATTGCCACAGTTAGAATGTCGACTTTCTTGAGGTGGCCCAAGCCAGCTGAACGACCGATACGGGCGTAGAGCCGTTGCAGGTCAGCGCCACGGAAGGGCCGGTCTTGGGGGCGAGTTGTCGCCTCCCTATGGCTCGGTAGGGTCGATTTAGACCCACCAACACGGCAACATGTTTACATGTAATCATTTGGCTTCTGGTAGACATTAAAAAATGGCCAGCTCCATCAACGCCGAGGCGGCAAAACGGTGAACGCATATCGCTTCACCGGCCAGGCTTGCGCCCAGGCATGGAGTTGCAGTTGCCCGAAACGCAGCCGGTCATTGAGGAGCAGGCTGGCGCGTGAAAGCGTCATCATGAGGATGCCTGCGCCGAGCGCGAACGCGGCCAAGCGGAGCTTGTGGACCTCATAATTCAAAATGCAGGACAGGGCCGAGAAGAAGCCC
>JAGWRJ010000598.1 GCA_028869725.1 Alphaproteobacteria bacterium
GACGTGGTGGAGGTAAAGGTCAGCGCGCCAGGCGTCCATGTGACAATGGCGGTTGCACCTTCGCTCTCACGCCGATTGATAGGTTCCTGATCGGAATAGATGTTGCGCAGGTTGGGTGCTTTTCCCAGGCTGGCATAATAGCCAAAGATGGTCTGCCCGCCCGGGAGATAGTTGAAGGCGAGCTTGTTCTCAGGGACGACCGTCGTACCAAAATAATGGAACGCATAGTCGTGATCATGTTCGCGATAATATTCGCCGATCAGTTCAACATCGAGATCCGATCTCGGCTTCCACTCGAGCGTTCCACGATAGGCCTGCGAACGGTGATCATCGACGGCAGCACCGGTGAAGAGATTCTTGCCGTACCCGCCGCGGGACTGGATGTCCGTGGCAAGGCGACCCATCAGTGTACCGCTGTCATTAAGCGGACCGCTGACCGCGCCCTCGAAGCTGAAGAGATTGTAGTTGCCGGCCGTGACGTGGGCATAACCGGTAAGATAATCGGTAGGCTTCGCCGTCACGAGGTTGATCGCCCCGGCAGTAGCGCCACGCCCATAGGTTGTCCCCTGCGGGCCGCGCAGCACTTCCACGCGAGACAGGTCATAAAAACCAAGCAGCTGGGCAGCTGGCCGGGCAATCATTGCTCCGTCTTCCAACACCGCTACAGCGCCATCACCGCCCAGGTCGATGCTGGTCATGCCGATGCCGCGAATGAAGATGCGTGCCACGCCAAACTGGTTGCCCACCGAGAGATTGGGCACCTGAGCCTGAAGATCGGCGATGTTCTGAATACCGCCAGGCCCGATCTTGTTTCCCGCAATGACCGAGGCTGCGACCGGAGCCTCTTTCAGGGTCTGGTGGGTCTTGGTGGCCGTCACGACCACAGTTTCAATATCCTGCGTGCTGGCCGCAGAGACAGGCACTACAGCTAATGCAGCACACGCAGCCGACGCGAAAAGCGCCGCACGACAGGTCTTTTTGCGATCAACGCCCATGGATTAGAGCCCCCCTATGCGCCGTATACTGGCGGTCTATATATCTACCGATCAGTATGATAAATTAGATTTAGCGTCAAGCGGGGATATGTCAGGTTTGCGACAGGATGGCGTCGGTTCTACCCGCGGAACTGCTCGCGCCGCAGTCGCAGCCCGGCAGCTTCACGATCCCAGGTATCCGCAGTTACGCCGTCGCTTCGCAAGGTTGTCTTCTGCACCTTGGCCGAGGGCGTTTTGGGCAAATCGTCCATCACACGGATATATCGGGGCACCATGAAGTAAGCCATGCGCTCCGCCAGGAACGCGATGAGTTCGGCGGGATCGATGACCTTGCCCGGGACCGGCGCAATCACCGCCATGACTTCGTCTTCGGACAGCTCGCTGGGTACGCCTATGACCGCGGCTTCGCGCACGGACGGATGGGCAACGATCTCGGCTTCAACCTCAAAGGAGGAAATGTTCTCACCACGGCGGCGGATCGTATCCTTCAGCCTGTCTACGAAATAAAAATACCCGTCCTCGTCCCTGCGGAAGCCGTCTCCAGTGTGAAACCACCCATTGCGCCAGGCGCGCGCAGTGGCCTCTGGATTCTTGTTATAACCGCTGTTCATGGCCCAGGGCCGGTCGGTACGCAGGATCATCTCACCGACCTGACCGACTGGCACTTCGCAATCGTTCTCGTCAACCAGGCGAACTTCCACACCGCTGCGCGGCCGCCCACATGTGCCCCGCTTGGTGGGGTTGGCCTCGGACACGATTGGCGAGGAAATCTCCGTCATGTTGAAGATCGTATAGACGTCGATGCCGAAGCGTTGCGAGAATGGTGCCGCGTCATCGGTAAGAGGCACCATCAGGGCCAGTCGTACCTTGTGGTCCCGGTCGGCAGCAGAAGGCGAGCGCTTCATAAGGAAGGTCGCCATGACCCCGAGCAGGAAAATGGCCGTGCACTCAGTCTGCTTGACGAAATCCCAGAAGGTGTCGGTCGAATAGCTTTCCATCATGGCAATCGACCCGCCCCGCGCGAACATCACAAAGGGCAGCCCCATTCCCCCGATATGAAACAGCGGCATGTTCACGAGGAAGCGATCTTCCGCCGTCACCATCGTCCAGGAGTCGGGTCCGGCATTCGTGTAAAGGTGCAGATAGGAGGACAGGACGCCCTTGGATGGCCCCGTGGTCCCGGAGGTATAGATGATCGATTGCGTATCCCACGGCTCGATCGGCCGGTCGGGTTCGGCCAGCGCGCCTTTGGCCTGGGCGAGGGCCTCAAAAGTGCTCGAGCTCAGGTGCGGCGGCACACTCCCTTTCCCGACCAGAATTACGTGCCTGAGCGTGGGCGCCTCGATACCCTCCAAACGATCCACCAGGGCGCCATGGGCAACCAGAATGCTGGCATCAGAGTTGGTGAGAACGTGCTGGAGAATGGATCCGCGATAGGCGGTGTTGAAGGGGACAAACACCGCCCCCAGATAGTTGATCGCGAACTGGATCAACAGGCCCTCACGACCATTGGGGAGCCAGACCGCCACATGGTGGCCGCGAGCCACGCCCAGTTGCTGCAGCCCCGTCGCCACCTTGATCACACGGTGGCGGAATTCAGCGAAGCTCCATTCCTCACCGTCCGCAAATACGACGAAGGTCTGCTCCGGCTTTTCGCGCGCCCAACGATCCATCAGATAGCGGGACACACATAGCTCGCGTGCCGGAACACGCGGATCGCAGTGACCTGACATCACCTCCCCCATTCTCACCCTCCATTATCTTACGGAGGAATGAAAAATTCTACTGATGAGGATATTTTTGTGCAAGTCGAGACAGATGAGAATTCTCGCGATTTAGTGGACCTTAAATCGTACGATCCGTTCGACCGTGTCCAGCGCGTGACGGATCACCTCACTGGGGGTCCGCTGGCCTTCAGGATTATACCAAAGTGAAATCCAGCTGAGCAGACCACCGATCCAGACCGCGGTCATCGCCGGGTCCGTAATGTCGAATTCGCCAGCCTTCTTCCCTTCTTCAAGGAGATGGGCAACCTTCTGGTCGTAGCGATGGCGCAGATCGCGGATCCGTCTTGCATCCGCCGGCGCCAGGTTCTTCTCCTCGCGCTGATAGACAACAATAAATTCCTGGTTTTCGATAATGATCCGCGCCGTGCGTTCCACGAGCAACTTCAGGCGTGCAGTCGGCGTCCCTTTGGCGGCCAGAGCCTCTGCCTGGGCGTCGAGCGCCAAGGTGATACCGCGCTGGCAGATCTCGGAAAGAATCTCACCCTTGTTGCGATAGTATGAGTAGATGAATGGCTTGGTAACATTAAGCCGCTCGCTGACCTGGTCGAGGGTGGTGGAGGTGTAGCCCTGATTGAAGAACAGATGGCACGCCTCCTCGAGAATGAGGCGACGCTTGTAGGCCGCGATTTCTACCTTCAGTTCCTTGGGCTTACGAGTTGTACGAACAGCCAAGTCACCCCCCCGGAGATTCTGGACTTGGGGTACTTACCATGAATTGCGGCCCATGTTGTAAAATTGCGCCCAGCTTACCGAGGCTTCAGCCTGCGGCCATGCGCAGAATCTCCATGACCTCCTGCGGACCATTGACCGGACGTGGGTTTGTCCGAGCCCACAAATCTTCCATCGTGTAACGGGCAACCTTGTCGAATTGTGATTCGTCCACGTTCACCTCCTTCAGCGTTCGCGGCATGCCGAGGCTACGTATAAATCTGTCCGCCGCCTCCGACGCCGACCCACCGGGCTTGCCGAGCCCGGCCGCGATCCGCTTCTGCCGTTCGCCATTTACCGACGCGTTCCAGGCCAGCACATAGGGGGCCATGACGCACGAGGTGTAGCCGTGGGGAACTCCGCAAGTCCCGCCCAGAACATGGCCGATGGCATGACTTGCGCCCATCGGAATCCCTCCGATCACCGGAATCATGGACTGCCAGGCACCGATCTGACATTTCAGGCGCCCCTCCAGATCCCGCGGATCGGCTTTGACACGCGCCAAGCCTTCAGAGAGCAGCCGCAGGGCGCTGTCCGCCATCCCATCGGCAAAATCATTTGACTGAAAAGATCCCAATGTTTCCATGGCGTGATCGAGCGAGCGCACGCCCGTCGACATCCACAGCCACTCTGGGGTGTGCACGGTAATGGCCGGATCCAAAATGACCGAAATTGGCGCCATCAGCCGATGATCGTAGCCCTGCTTCAGCTGAATCCGTTCGTCGGTTGCGCCCGACAAGGTGTTGAATTCGCCACCTGACAACGTTGTCGGGATGGCAATCATGCGGATGTCCGGCCCTTCATACTGCGGTCTTTGCAGGACACCGTGGTCATCGACATAGATGTGATAGGGCTCCAGATCTTCCGGCTTGCGCAGATTGTGCTTCAGGCACAGAAGCATGACAGCCGACGCGTCATTGACGGAGCCGCCGCCCACCGAGACGATGAGATCGGCATTCACTTCGCGGGCATGCTCCGCCGCCCGGATAACGGCCGAGCGCGGAGCATGGGGGGGCATTCCGTCATGGGTTGCGGCATGGCGTTTACCCAGCGCCTTTTCGATGCGGGAGATCTCGTCCGTCTTCGTGTTCAGATTTGTGCTGACGTGCAGAAAGACGCGCCGGGCATCAAGACGGTCGACCTCTGCCGCAAGAGCCTCGGCAGCAGGGCGTCCCAGCGAGACATTCTCCATCGCGGTCCAAATAATCTGACTTTGCGCAACCATAGCACCCTCCCTTTTTCGGCAACCCGGATAGGTCAACTGCCTTGACGCAGCTTGAATATTCGATATACCAATTGGTACATTATTTATACGACCAGTCAACTTCCCTGTAGGCGCGGAGCCGAGGAAGGCCCCCCGAAATCTCCCATGACAGACACACCATCGCGAACCTGGAAAACGGCATCCGGTATTCCGCTCAAGGTTTCCTACACCAGCGAAGACATTCCGCAGTGGTACCGCCCGGACGTAGACAAGGCCCCGGGGGAATTGCCCTATCAACGTGGCGCCTTTGCGCAGGGCTATCGTTCCAAGCCCTGGCGCATCTTCCAGCTCTCCGGCTTCGGCAAGCCGGAAGACGAGAACGAGCGCATCAAATTTCTTCTGGCCCACGGCGAAACCGGCTTCCTGATGGAGCACGATCGCAACACGGCAGACCACATGTACAATGTGGACCATCCCGACGTGCTTGCACGACCTCAGGACGTGGGGCTGACCGGCGCCGTGATGCAGAGCATCCGGGATATCGATATCTGCCTCTCTGACCTTCCCATCGCGACGACATTTGGACACGCCGGTGGTGCGGTCGTTCAGCATGCCCCCTTTGCCCTCGCCGGGTACTGGACCATCGCCAAGCGCCGCGGGCTCAGTCTGGAAACTCTGCCGGGTACCGGACAAAGCGACTTCTTCCTGACCTATCATGGCTGTGTACCAAAGCATCAGATCCCAACTGATGCAGGCCTGCGCTTCAATGCCGATATCATTGAGTTCTGCCATAAGTACGTGAAGCGCTGGGTGCCCGTTTCGATCGCAGCCTATAACGGCGCAGACACCGGTCTGAATGCCTATCAGGAGCTCGGCGCTCTGCTCGCAAATGCGGTTGAGTATCTTGACGAGATCAAGCGTCGCGGATCGATGCCCCTCGAAGCAGCAGCAAAGGCTTGCGGAGGCGTAAATTTCCGCCTGTCGATGGATCTGTTCGAAGAAGCCTCCAAGATCCGCGCCGGCCGCAAGATGTGGGCAGATCTCCTGGAGCGCCGTTACGGCGTAACGGACAGCAAGGCGCGCCAGCTGCGCATTCACTGCGTCACCTCTGGCTCGAACATGACCTATCAGCAACCGCTGAACAACATCGTGCGTGGCACGCTCATGGCCCTGGCTGGCGTGCTGTCGGGCATCCAGTCGCTTGGCATTTCAGGTTATGACGAGGCACTGTCGATTCCGTCGGAACATGCCCATCAGATGTCGGTGCGCATCCAGCAGATCCTCCAGCACGAAACGAACATTCCAGCTGTCGTCGACCCACTCGGCGGCTCCTATTACGTTGAATCCCTGACCGCTGAGTTGATCGAAAGGGCATGGGC
>JAGWRJ010000599.1 GCA_028869725.1 Alphaproteobacteria bacterium
CAGCCGAACTCGCGGATGCTGGCAGCGATCTGTGCCACCTGGGCATCCGAATGCCGCTTGGCATTTCGGGCATAGGGAATCAGGAGATCGACGCGGCGATATTCGATGTGCAGGGGGGCCATAAAAATGGGCAATAAAAAACCCGCCGAAGGTTCGCCTGGCGGGTCATGGGGCAATTGAATCTATGCGCTCTGTTCTGGTCGCATCTCTGTCCAGATCATAGCCAAAATTCTACCGGTTTCTCACCAAAACGCGACACCCCCGAAATTCGCGCGTGCCCGCATCAGCCCGCACATGTACTTTCCATTGCACCAAAACACGCGATTCCCCCTGACTCTCCTCCCAGTCGAGCCACCAGGATATCCACAGAACGGTTCCAGCGACGCTGCGCCGTGCGCGGTGAGCAGCCGAAACGCCGGGCGATGTCCTCCCAACGATGGCGCTCCGCACGCATCCAGATGAGCTTGCGCGCGTCCACCTCGAGCCAGCGCATCCATCCCATGACTTCCAGCATCCGGTCCACATCCCGAGGCGTGGGTGCAAAATAAATCGGGGCGGCCACTTCCATGGCCAGCCGTTCAAACTCGGTGCGCACAAAAGGGGGCCACAGGTTGAAATATCCTTGCACTCGATTGGGCGGCAAGCGATGAGCGGTCTTGGCGGCTTCCTGAAGACGCAGGGCAACCATTTCCTGATTCCAGTTACTCATGGGTGCCCCCTTTGGCAGTAGCGCCATAGAGCCTGTTGCCGATACGCCGGATGAACTCCTTTTCCACGAAATCCAGCCGGGCGTCGGTATCGGCCACCACGAGAATGTGCTGCTCGCGCCAGCCGTTTTGCTTGATTTCTTCCAGGTCGGTGGTTTGAGGCTGCAGGCGGGCCAAGGGGCTGCGGTAGGGAGGGGGAGGAATTTTCATGTCAGACCTCCCCTTGATCCATGGCCCAGTAGAGCAGCGCCAGAGCATCGGCCACGTTGTCGTCAGTCACGCGATGCCCTCTGGCCTGCATGGCCGCGATGATCTCGCCCTTGCCGGCATTGCCTTTGCCCGCAGCGTGTTTCTTGATGGTGCCCACCGGCACACCCTGGTAGGGAATCTGGTGGTGCTCACACCAGGCCGTGAGCGTGGCGAGAAACCCGCCGTAGGCGTGGGCGGCATCCACCCCGGCGTGCCGTCGCACTTCCTCGAAGTACAAAAACTGAATTTCAGAAACCGATTTCTGAATTTCAGAAATCCAGCGACGGAAGCGCAGGTAGCGCATGCCGCCGCCTTCGAAGCGCTGCGGCCGGAAACTCACCGAGCCGCTGGTGATGTGGCCGGAGCTTTCGCGCAGCGCCCAGCCGGTGGTGGTACCAAGGTCCAGAGCAAGCAGGGTTTTCGTCATGGGATAAATCTCCTGAGATTTCCGGGTCCTGACGCAGCTGACACAGAATGTCGAAACCCTCCATGAGGCGCGCGCACGCGCACACGCGTAGGAGTTACGACAAACTGCGTCAGCTGCGTCAGGCGCGAGGTTTTTCATGGGGTCAGTCGTTTGCATAGGGGGTGTAGGCGGCGGTGGTCGGAGCTTTGAGCCCGATGCACTGAAAGCCCCGCACCCCCATGGGATTGCGCCATTTCTCGAGCCCCCGGGTCGTGAGGAGGTCAGAGAATCGCCGCTGCGAGCCGATGAATTCGCCGGCGGCCTCACACCACGCTTTCCAGTCGTTGAAAAGCTCCGCCGTCAGGGACCGGGCATTGGCGGCACGTACACAACGCTCATCCAGCCAGCGGCCCAGGGCATCTTCCGCCTCGAAATACTCGTCCGTGGCTTCCCGCACCACTTGGGGTGGATCGAGCCGACCCAGACGCTGCCATTCCAGACAACCTTTCAAGGCCCAGGCGAGGATGCCATCGCGTTCAGCCAGCAATTTCTGCTGTAGGTGTTTGTCCCGCCTTTCTGGCAGGATGGTGACCGTGAACGGGATGAGATGCAGGCGCCGTCTCATGGCCTCGTCAATGTTGCGAATGGCGGGCTTGTGGTTGCCTGCCACGAATAGTTTGAACTGCGGGGGGAACTCGAAAAAATCCTGGCGCATGAAGCGCGCCGAGATCTTGTCGCCGCCCGTGAGGCTCTTCAGCTTCGACTCCGCCCAACGCCGCCCTTGCTCAGTTTCGATGCTCGAGACGAAGCGCGCACCGCGCAGGCTCGCCATATCCGTGGGATGGCGGTCAGCCCGGGTTTCCATGAACGTGTCCATGGGCGCGTTGGTGGCGTAATCCCCCAAGATGGCTGCAATCGTGTTGAGAAAGACCGACTTGCCATTGGCGCCGGTACCGTAGAGGAAAAAAAGCGCATGCTCCCGGGTGGAGCCGGTCAAGGCATAGCCCACCGTGCGCTGGAGATAGGCCTGGAGTTCCTTGTCGCCACCGGTCACCTCATCAAGGAATCTGATCCAGGTCGGGCATTCCCCACGGGGTGTTGCGGTGGTGATCTTGGTCATGCGATCACTCCGGTTGTGCGGACATTCCCTCCCCGTTTTGAGATCCACCAGTCCCCCTGGTGTATTGAGAAGCCACGGATCTGCATCCCACTCCTCGGTGGTAGCGGCATGGCGCCGGTCGACCTTGGCCAGGCGCTCGACGCCACTCACCGTGCCGGAGGCTGCGAGTTTGGCCGCCACCTTGGGGTTGTCCGCCTTGAGTGCTGCCTGGCGGCAGACGTGCCGGATGAGATCCGTTGCAGCCAGGGTATCCTCGGCCCGCCAGCGTTGCCCGTCCCACACCATCCACTTGCCCCAGACGGCCACATACCGCCAATCCAGGTGATAGCGACGGGTGAAGGCGAGCGCCAGCGCATCCTCGGTGCCCCACACGCTCTCATTCACTGCCCCGTCAGGATTTGCAGACAGCGGATCCTCACCGATGGGCTGCATCTGCAGGCGCGGGCCATGAGCGATGAAGCCTGCTACATCAAAACCTTCAACCAGCGCATCGGCCACGTCCCAGCCTTCGGGGGCTTCTTCCGGCGGATAGAGAATGTGGCAGTTCGCGGCGCCGATCATGAGCACGGCTTGCGCCGCCTGATTCGCGTATTCCCAACCCGGCTTATCCTTGTCTGGCCAGATGAGTACGTCCTTGCCAGATAACGGCGACCAGTCGGTCTTTTCCACCGGCGCCTTGGCCCCGTGCATGGCGGTGCTAGCGCAGACCCCCACATCGATTAGCGCTTGAGCGCATTTCTCCCCTTCCACCAGAATCACCTGCGAGGATTGCGCGATGCCGGGCTGGTTGTAGAGCGGCCGCGGCTCCGGGGGCGCCATCTTGCGCCGCTTGGCGTCCCAGGGTCGGAACTCCTTCTTGCGGCCCGGCGGGTCGTAGCGGTAGACCACGGCAATGAGCCTGCCTTCGGCATCCAGGTAATCCCATTTGGCCGTGGCGGGCCCCAGTTCATCGAGGGCAGGTTCTTTGCGTGACTTGCGGGCAGGCACTGGGATCTGCGCCGAGCGCCCCACCAGATCCGCGCAAAAGGTGAGCAGACGCGGAAATTCTGACCTGGCATTGATGCCCTGATTCCTGGCAATGGCCTCGAACACGTCCCCACCCTCGCCACTGGCGCGATCGGTCCACAGCCCCGCCTTGTCACCGGTGAGCACCACTTCCAGGCTGTCGCCAGGATTTCCCAGGATGTCCCCGATATAGAACTTGCCACGGCGCACCTTGCCCGCCGGAAACAAGGTATGGAGCACCGGCTCCAATCGAGCGAGGAGATCCGCCTTGATCGCTTCGCGCAAGGCTCCCTGGTCACGCGCCATGGGTGGGGTGCAGTCGTTGAAATCAAGCGCGTCATGCTGGATCGTGTCATTCATGGCGTAGCCCTCCAGCAGCGTTCAGCCCAGGCGCAGAACTTGCATTCGAAGTGGGTGGAATCGTTGAAGGAGCGAGGCAGCAGTTCTCCCAGCTCGGTTGCCTGAATCACTCGGGCGCCACGGTCGGACATGCGCTGGGC